>JAYVOV010000051.1:0-10277 GCA_043757735.1 Burkholderiaceae bacterium | reverse complement strand
CCACCGCGTTATGGCCGTACCACCACTGCACCATCGCGTCCTGCACGCCGGCGTAGGCCGAGTACGACTTGGTCAGCGAGACCGGAATCACTGCGCTGTTGACGATGTGCAGCAGCGCCACCGTCAGAATGAATGCGCCGAAGAACCAGTTCGCCACATAGATGTGCGGTGTCCTGCGTTTCATGATCGTGCCGAAGAACACCACCGCGTAGCTGATCCAGACCACCGCGATCAGCAGGTCGATCGGCCATTCGAGTTCGGCGTACTCCTTGCCCTGGGTGAAACCCAGCGGCAGGCTGATGGCCGCAGCCAGGATGACCACCTGCCAGCCCCAGAAGGTGAAGGCCGCCAGAGGCGCGGCGAACAGCCGTGTCTGGCAGGTGCGCTGCACGATGTAGTAGGACGACGCGAACAGGGCGCAACCACCGAAGGCGAAGATCACCGCGTTGGTGTGCAGCGGCCGCAATCGGCCATAGGTCAGGAAGGCAATGTCGAAATTGAGCGCCGGCCAGGCCAGCTGAGCGGCGATGATGACACCGACCAGCATCCCGACCACACCCCACACCACCGTCATGATCGAGAACTGCCTCACGACCGTGTAGTTGTAGGCCTCGGCGCCCGCGGCGACAGGCTGAATGCCCATATGGATTCTCCCCAGGGAAACTTTGTTGGTAGAGCGGCTTTTTGCCACCTGGCTCACCTTATCGACCGCATTGCAGCACCGCATTGACAATGATCAAACGCGTGCATGGACCCGACACGCCAGGTGTAGTGCGCTGATCGGCGCTCAGCTTCCTGGGGGCGCTCAGCTTCCTGGGGGCGTGCGGGTTTCGGTGGTGTTCGTGGTGGTGTTTGCAGCGCCATCACGCGAGGTGTCGGTGCTCGCGCTGTCGGGGTTCGAGCCGGCCGCGGGCGGCGCCCGCGCGGGCTGGCGTGGCCGGTCGTCATCCATCAGGACGCTGTGTGCGGGACCCACCATGTCGTCGAACTGGCCGCCAGCGGACATCCGCAGGAAGATCCAGACGGCGATGGCGACGATCACCAGGCTCAGCGGGATCAGGAGGAAGAGCGATTCCATACCGGGATGCGAAGCCTCAGTGCGTTGCCCACCACCAGCAGGGAGCTGGTCGACATGCCGATCGCTGCCATCCAGGGCGGCACGTAGCCTAGAGCGGCGGCCGGGATCGCAATCAGATTATAGAGAGTCGACCAGGCCAGGTTCTGGACGATGACACGGTGGGTGCGCCGGGCCATCGCCACGAGGTCTGCCGCGCGCAGCAGCCGGCCCGACAGCAGCACGCTGTCGGCGGCGGTTCTCGCCAGCGCGGTGGCTTCACCGACCGCCAGCGAAGCGTTGGCGGCGGCCAGCACCGGCGCGTCGTTGACGCCGTCGCCCACCATCAGCACCCGCCGTCCGGCGTTTTGCAGTTCGCGCACGTAGGCAAGCTTGTCGGACGGCGAGGCGGCAGATCGCACCGATTCGATGCCCAGTGCGCCCGCCACCCGGCCAGCCGGCCCCGCGTTGTCACCGGTGAGCAGGTGGGTGCGCAGCCCCAGTGCCTTCATCGCGGCGACGGTGTCGAGACTGTCGTCGCGCAGGCTGTCAGCCAGGCGGATCCGGGCGCGCGGCCCGTCCCGTCCGACCAGCCAGACTTCGGAATCTTCGTGGCTGCCACGCGGGCAGGCAGCCCATTGCCCGCACCAGATGGCCGAGCCCAGCCGCAGCCCGTCGCCGCCGACCACGCCTTGAACGCCGTGCCCCGGGGTATTGCAGACATCTTGGGCCGACTGCGCCGGATGAGGCCGTGCGGCGGCCCGGAGCGCCCCGGCCAGCGGATGGGGCGATCCGACCTCCAGCGCGGCGGCGGCGGCCAGTACCTGTGCCGCGGACCAGTTGTTGAATGTCTCGACCTCGACCACCTCGGGGCGGCCCCGGGTGAGGGTGCCGGTCTTGTCGAACACCACGTCGGTGCAGGCCGCGAGACTTGCCAGCGCGCGGCCGCTGGCCACCAGCACTCCGTGGCGCGTGAGGGCGCCACTGGCTGCGACCAGCGCGGCCGGTGTTGCCAGCGACAGCGCGCAGGGGCAAGAGACCACCAGCACCGCGATCGCGATGGGCAGTGCCCGGCTGGCATCGACCCACCACCAGCCGGCCAGGACCGCGGCTGCGAACAGCAGCAGACCCACGACGAACCAGCCGGCCACCCGGTCGGCCAACTGCGCCACGGCCGGTTTGTCGCGGGCCGCGCGTTCGATCAGCCTCTCCAGCGTCGATACGGTACTGTCAGACGCCCCGCGCAGGACGCGGGCGAGGACCGTGTTGCCGGTATTGATCGCGCCGCCCGGGATCTCGTCACCCGGGCCGCGTGCGACCGGGGTCGATTCGCCGGTGAGCAGGGACTGATCGACCGCGGTCTGGCCGACCGTCAGCGCGACATCAACTGGAAATCGGCTGCCGTCGCCCACCCGGATGAAATCGCCTGGCGCCAGCCGCAGCGATGGCACGGTTTCGACGGCGGCTTGCAGGAAGGTCTGGCTGGTCGCCTGGGCCGCGTCGGTCAGGCGGTCGACCCGTTCGGGCAGGGCGGCGGCCAGCGCGTCGACCGCGCGGCTGGCGCGCCGGCGCGCCAGCCATTCCAGGTGGCGCGCGGCCAGCAGCAGAAAGACGAACATCGTTACAGAGTCGAAATACACCTCGCCATGCTGGGCCAGCGTGGCCCAGGTGCTGGCCCCGAACGCGGCCGCAATACCGAGCGCCACCGGCACGTCCATGCCCAGGGAGCGCGCTTTGAGGTCGCGCCAGGCGCCACTGAAAAACGGCTGCGCCGAATAGAGTACAACCGGCAAAGTCAGCAGCAGGCTGG
The DNA here is from genome assembly GCA_043757735.1 of Burkholderiaceae bacterium. Classification (GTDB taxonomy): domain Bacteria; phylum Pseudomonadota; class Gammaproteobacteria; order Burkholderiales; family Burkholderiaceae_E; genus Quisquiliibacterium. The sequence continues at coordinate 7,413 of JAYVOV010000051.1, read as the reverse complement.
CCCAGCGCATCAGGTGTTCATACTGCCATTCGATGTCGCCGGCCTTCGCGGTGTAAACGGGCAGCGCGTACATCATGACCTGCATCATCCCCAGGCCGGCCACGAACAGCCGGCGAAACAGCGAGCGGCTGGTGCGCGCGAGCTGCGCTTCACGGCGCTGCGCATCGAAGGGCAGCGCCCGGTAGCCGACCGCCGCGATGCCCGCCAGCAGCTTCGAGAGCCGGGTCTTCGCCGGGTCCCAGCGCAGGACTGCACGCTCGGTCGCGAAGTTGACCGACGCGCCCAGCACACCCGGCTGGGCTGCGAGCGTGCGCTCGATCAGCCAGACGCAGGCGCCGCACCGCATGCCCTCCAGGAGCAGGGTGACTTCGGCTGTCGCGCCGGCCTGGTCGGTGGCCTCTGCGCTGCGGACAATCCGCGCTTGGACATCGGGTTCGTCATACAGGGCGAGCTGCTCGGCGAGTTCGCGCGGGACCGCGTCGGGGCCCGCGGCCGGTGCGCTGCGGTGCCGGTAGTAGTCGGTCAGGCCGGCAGCTTGAATCGACTGCGCCACCGCCTGGCAGCCCGCGCAGCACATTTCGCGCGCGTCGCCATCGACCCGCACGAGCCAGCGCCCCGGCGTCGATACCGGCAGGCCGCAATGAAAACAAACGAGCTGCGTCAACGAGCACCGATCAGAAGAGGCTGAGGCAGGCGTCGACCACGCGATGCAGGTGCTGGGTCGGATCGATCCGCGCGAGACCGGCAACGCCAAATGCCGCCACCAGCACACCGGCGCCAACCCGCAGGCCCGGTCGCGACAGCCAGGGCCGCGCGGCTGCGGCCGAGCCGCCGAGCAGCAGCAGATTGGGCAGAGTACCCGCACCAAACGCGAGCATCAGCGCCGCGCCGTGCACGGCGCTGCCGGACAGCAGCGCGGCAATCAGCACGCCGTAGACCATGCCGCACGGCACCCAGCCCCAGACCAGACCTGCGCCGAACGCGCGCACGGCGGTGTCGGCGGCCAGGCAGCGACTGGCCAGCGGCTGCAGGCGCCGCCACAGCGCTGCGCCTGCGCCTTCGATCAGCGTCAGGCCGCGCAGCACGCCGGCCAGGTGCAGACCCATCGCGATCAGCAGCAGATTGGCCGCGACGAAGGCGACCTGCTGCACCGGCAGCAGGTGGCGCACCAGTGCGCTCGACGAGCCGAGCGCGCCGGCCAGCAGTCCAGCCAGGCAGTAGCTGCTGATGCGCCCCAGGTTGTAGCCCAGCAGCAGCCCGAGCGGCCGCGCCGCGCCTTCGACCCGCACGCGGATGCCGGCAAGCCGGGCATTGGCGGCATTGGCGGCATTGGCGGCGGCCTCTGCGGGGCCGCGTCGGCCGGCGGCACTGCCCATCACGGCGACGATTGCGCCGCACATGCCGGCGCAATGCAGACCGCCCAGAAGGCCGACCAGGAATACCGAAAAAAGGGTGACGTCGATCATTCGGGCGAGGTATGGCGCATGCCCCGATCCCGGCGTGTCCGGCGAGTGCATTGCCTGCAAATGAGAAAGTACCGCATAGAATCAGAACCGTGACGGGTCGGGCCGTTGCCGGAGCCCTTCCCGATGCACTGCAGCATAGGGCTGCGGTCGATCCGCCACCACGACAAAGCGCAATGCCTCGAACTCTTTGGATCGAATCCGACTGCCATCTGTCCACCTGGGATCAGACCCGGCTGCCCTTCGAAACCGTGGCCATTCGTCTCGGCAGCGAAGCAGAATGCGCCTATGCCATTCGTGCGATGCAGGTGCGAGGCGCACCGCTGATCGGTGCCGTCGCGGCCTACGGCCTGGCTTTCGCCTTGCGCGAGCAGGCCGACGACAACGCGCTGGTCGATGCGAGCGAACGCCTCCAGTCGACGCGGCCGACGGCGGTCAATCTGCGCTGGGCTCTCGATCGGGTGCGCGACCGGGTCCTGCCGCTTCGGCCGGCAGAGCGTGCGCAGGCGGCCTGGGACGAGGCCGGCCGAATCTGTGACGACGATGTCGACTGCAACGCCTCGATCGGCCGGCATGGCAAGGCCCTGCTCGAGGTGCTGAGCCGGCCGGCCAGGGTGCTCAACGTGCTGACGCACTGCAATGCCGGACGCCTGGCGACCGTCGATCACGGCACCGCACTGGCGCCGGTGTACGCGCTGCACGCGGCGGGTGTGCCGGTGCATGTCTGGGTCGACGAGACCCGGCCGCGCAATCAGGGCGCCAGCCTCACCGCCTGGGAGCTGGCCGAGCGGGGCGTGCCACACAGTTTGATTGCCGACAACGCCGGTGGCCTGCTGATGCGACAGGGCCGGGTCGATGTGGTCCTGGTCGGTTGCGATCGCGTGGCGATGAACGGCGATGTCGCCAACAAGGTGGGCACCTATCTGAAGGCGCTGGCGGCCTGGGACAACCATGTGCCCTTCTATGTCGCCTGCCCGATCTCGACCATCGACCGGTGGGCCCGCAGTGGCGACAGCATTCCGATCGAAGAGCGCAGCGCGCGCGAACTCACCCACATCAGCGGGCGCGACGCCCAGGGCCGGGTGGTCGAGGTTCAGCTGGCGCCCGATGGCTCGCCGGCCCACAACCCGGCCTTCGACATCACGCCCGCCCGGCTGGTCAGCGCGCTGATCACCGAACGTGGCACCTGCGACGCGTCGATCGCGGCGCTGGGCCGGATGGTCGGCCATGCCGCGCCATGACGATCGTTTTCCGCATGAATTTGCCGCGCGAGGCGGACTGATCGCGGCCTGCCGTCAGCTCGCTGCCCGCGGGGTCAATCAGGGCAAGGCCGGCAATGCCTCGCTGCGCTGGGACCGCGGCTCGCGCCCGGGCCTGCTGGTGACGCCGTCCGCCTTGCCCTATGAGTGCATGACGCCCGCCGACATCGTCTGGTTGTCGATCGAGCTGGTTGCCGAGAGCGGTGAGGGCAGCGGTGAGGGCACCGGCCGCCCGGCGCAGGCGGCCGGGGCGGTGCCGGCCGTGGTCGACAGCGCGGCCGGCCGGCGGCCGAGCTCGGAGTGGCGCATCCATCGCGACATCTACGGCGATCGCCCGGACGCTGGCGCGGTGGTTCATGCGCATCCTCCTCATGCCACCGCCCTGGCCTGCCTGCCAGCGGTGCAGAAGGCTGGCATCCCGGCCTTCCACTACATGGTCGCGATCGCCGGTGGCCACGACATCCGCTGCGCGTCTTATGCCACCTTCGGCACGCCGGCGCTCAGCAACGCTGCGCTGGCGGCAATGGCCGGGCGGCGGGCCTGCCTGCTCGCGCACCACGGCATCGTCGCGCTGGGCGCTTCGCTGGCGGCGGCCCTGGCGCTGGCCGAAGAGGTGGAGACTTTGTCGCGCATGTACCACCTGGCCTGCCAGCTGGGCGAGCCGGCGCTGCTGGGCCGCGACGAGATGGATCGGGTGCTTGGCCTGTTCGCAGGCTACCGCCCGGATCAGACGGCGGCGCCGGGCTGAGAACGGCTGAGCTGACCCGCGACGGCGGGTTCATTCACCCCTTCCAAGGTGTTCCGAGCAGACCCCGGGTGCCCAGCATCTGCAGCAGACCTGTCAGTCCCTCGGTGAAATGGCCGGGAGCCGAGGTGCCGGACTGTTCCGCCACCAGACGCTTCGCGGTCTCGGCGAGCTGGCCTGCATCCTGCGTGCCGTCGAACTGCAGGACGAGGTCGTTGAGCCAGGTCTCCGACAGGTTGAAGGCCCGATTGGCGTTGTCGACCAGCATCCGGTGGTTCGACAAATAGTACCGGCTCAGCCCGGACAGCGGGCTTTTGAGCAGAATTTCAGGATCGGGCGCAGTGACCGCCGGCATGCGTTCGGCCAGCGGCACGGCAACCCCGTTGAGCGTCGTGCGCAGCAGCAGGTGCGCGGCAGATTCGCGCGCCAGCTCGGGCGCTGCCCCGACCACGCGCTGTGCCAGTTCATCGACAGCAATGGTGCGGTTTGGTGTAAGCGCCAACATCAGCATGACCGACTTGAGCATGGTGTTCGTCGTGGTGAACGAACGCGTGGACTTGTCGGCGAAGGTGACTTCGCTGTTATCGCCCGGGTTGAACAGACCCTGCGCGCGGTATTCTGAAAAAAAATGCAGCTTGCTCACGGCCGATTGATCAATGGCCGGTTTCACGCCGTCCTGCTGGCGGCACACCAGGCTGCGCCGGAACCGGGTCCCGGTTGCAAAGTCGAAGAACTGCTGGCGACGCATCCAGTCGCCGCCGCTCGACTGGTCGAGCCAGTGGGTCAGGTCCGGCACACCATCGGGTTCGAACATGCTGCCAAAGCTGGCATCGCCCAGATACGACAGGCCAGCCTCGCCAGCCATCCGGTCGAACTCGTGCAGGTAGTAGGGCTGGTTGTTCACCGACAGGTCGTCGTGGAAAAGGTAGTTGACGCTGTTGCTGGTGGAGTTGGCAGCCTCCGCGCTCAGCGTCTTGAAGAACTCCGGCTGCTGCTCCTTGGGCACGGTGTCGACGGACTCCAGCAGCGCGAAAGCCGCGCGGGCCGTGTCAAGCGTCAGGGGACGCTCGCCGATCTGGAAATGCATCATCTCGCGCACCAGGTGGCGGACCCGACAGCCCGGATAGGCGTTGTAGCTGATGTAGCCGATGCCCATGGGATTGAGGACGGATGCGATCAGCCGCAGGATCGCGGTGCGAACTGGCGCGGGCACCCATGAAAAAAGGCCATGTGCGATGACATAGTCGAAGCGGCCGATCCGGCTCACATCCAGTGCGGTGACGTCGGCCTGCTGCAAGCTCAGGTTGCGCAATCCGAGCGCTGCGGCGACTTCACACCCCTGGTCGATCGGCGTCTGTGCGAGATCGAAACCGACGAACTCGCTGTCCGGCCAGTACCAGGCCAGCGGGATCAGGTTCGACGCGTTGCCACAGCCGAGCTCCAGGACGCGTGCCCGCCTGGGCGAGGGGCAAGGCACGCCCAGCAGGCGGCCCACGCCGGCAACGAGATTGGGCGATGTGAAAAATTGCGCGTTGCCGCCGTAGTCGATGCGATCGTAGTCGGTTTCAGTCATCACTCACCTGTGGGGCGGCGGCCGTTGATGGCAGCCTGGGCGCGAAGAATCCAAGGAGGCTGTCTGAGGTGAATCCTAGCCGGGCCGCAGCACCCGTGCCAGGTATTTGCCGGTATGACTGACAGGATGGACGGTAATCGTCTCGGGCGGGCCGCAGACGAGCATTGTGCCGCCCCCTGCGCCGCCTTCGGGTCCCATGTCGATCACCCAGTCGGCTGTTTTGATCACATCGAGATTGTGCTCGATGACGATGACCGTGTTGCCGGCATCGCGCAGCGCGTGCAGCACCCGCAGCAGCAGGTCGATATCGTGGAAGTGCAGCCCGGTGGTCGGCTCGTCGAGGATGTACAGCGTGCGTCCGGTGTCGCGCTTGGACAGTTCCTGCGAGAGTTTCACGCGCTGCGCCTCGCCGCCCGACAGTGTGGTGGCACTCTGGCCGAGCCGGATGTAGCCCAGCCCGACGTCGAGCAGCGTTTGCAGCTTGCGCTGGATCTGCGGCACGCTCTTGAAGAACTCGTGCGCCTGCTCGACGGTCATCTCCAGCACTTCGGCGATGCTGCGGCCCTTGTAGAGCACTTCCAGCGTTTCACGGTTGTAGCGTTTGCCGTGGCAGGTGTCGCAGGGCACGTACAGATCGGGCAGAAAATGCATCTCGACCTTGATCACGCCGTCGCCTTCGCAGGTCTCGCAGCGGCCGCCCTTGACGTTGAACGAAAAACGCCCGGGACCGTAGCCGCGTTCGCGGGCGGCGGGGGTCTCGGCCAGCAGTTCGCGGATCGGCGTGAACAGGCCCGTATAGGTGGCCGGATTGCTGCGCGGTGTGCGCCCGATCGGACTCTGGTCGACGGAAATCACTTTGTCCAGGTGCTCGAAGCCGTCGATGCCGTCGTGCGCCGCCGGTTCGGCCTGGGAGCCGTACAGGTGACGTGCGATGGCGTGATGCAAGGTGTCGTTGACGAGCGTCGATTTGCCCGATCCGGAGACACCGGTCACGCAGACCAGCAGGCCGATCGGAAACGACACGTCCACCCCGCGCAGGTTGTTGCCGCGTGCCCCGCGCACCGTCAGCATCCGCTCGCCCGGCGGCGTGCGCCGCGCTGGCACCGCGACGCGGCGTGCGCCCGACAGGTATTGCCCGGTCAGCGAGTCTGGACAGGCTTCGATCTCGGCGGGAGTGCCTTGGGCCACCACCTGCCCGCCATGCACGCCTGCGCCGGGTCCCATGTCGATCACATGGTCGGCGGCGCGGATCGCGTCTTCGTCGTGTTCCACCACCAGCACCGAATTGCCGAGGTCGCGCAGATGGCGCAGGGTCTCGATCAGCCGGTCGTTGTCGCGCTGATGCAGGCCGATCGAAGGCTCGTCAAGCACATACATCACGCCGGTCAGGCCGGAGCCGATTTGCGAGGCCAGCCGAATGCGCTGCGATTCGCCGCCCGACAAGGTCTCGGCGGCCCGGTCCAGCGACAGGTACTCGAGGCCGACGTTGTTCAGGAAGCGCAGGCGGTTGACGATCTCGCGCACGATGCGCTCACCAACCGGCGCCCGGTTGCCGGGCAGCGTCAGCGTGTCGAACCATTGCAGCGCGTCGCGCAGGGTCCAGTGCGAAACCTCCCAGATCGGTCGGTCGTCGCCGCGCGGCCCCACCCGCACATGGCGCGCGTCCAAGCGCAGGCGGGTGCCCTCGCAGGCCGGGCAGGTGTGGGTGTTGCGGTACTTGGCGAGTTCTTCGCGGATGTGCGCCGAGTCGGTTTCTTTCCAACGCCGTTCCAGGTTCGGGATCACACCTTCGAAGGGATGCTCGCGCACCACGTTCTTGCCGTTGTCGGCGGTGTAGGTGAACGGTACCCGCTGCGAACCCGAGCCATGCAGCACGATACCGCGCAGCTGATCCGGCAAGGCCTCGAACGGTGTGTCGACATCGAAGGCATAAAACGCGGCCAGGCTGGCCAGCATCTGGAAGAACAGCAGATTGCGGCGGTCCCACCCTTTGATCGCCCCGGATGCCAGCGAAAGATTCGGGAACTGAACCACCCGCTTGGGGTCGAAGAACTCGACGATCCCCAGGCCATCGCATTGCGGGCAGGCGCCCAGCGGATTGTTGAACGAAAAGAGCCGCGGTTCGAGTTCGCGCAGCGAGTGATTGCACACCGGACACGCGAAGCGGTTCGAGAGCATCTGCTCGGCGCCGCTGTCCATGTCCATCAGGATTGCCCGACCGTCGGCCAGGCGCAGCGCGGTCTCGAACGACTCCGCCAGCCGCTGCTTGATCGCGACGGTGACTTTCACCCGGTCGACGACAACGTCGATCGTGTGCTTCTGGTTCTTGCCCAGGGGCGCGCTCTCTTCATCGAGATTGAACACCCGCGGCTG
>JAYVOV010000050.1:0-2774 GCA_043757735.1 Burkholderiaceae bacterium | reverse complement strand
CAGCGGCCGAGGAGGTCCGCACGAGAACTGCCGGTGTCGGCGGCGAGATCTCGTTTCTCGACACTGCGGGCTTCGGCAGCTTCCTGCGCGAGGACGAGAGCCGCTGGCAGAAGTTCGTTCAGGCATTGCGGGCGCGCTGACGGTGCCCGGGCTGTGTAAAGCAGCAGAGTGCCAAGGAGCGGATCAGCCCGCTCAGGAATAGGAGGGGTGGCGATGGATCAGCCGGTGGCGATGGATCAGCCGGTGGCGCGCAGTCGCTCCAGAATTGCCGATTCGTGGTCGAGCGAAAAGAACTGTGGATAGAGCGAACGCTCGATCTCATCGCCCCGGCGCTGGCCCGCATGGCGAGCGATTTGATCGCCGGCGTGCTGCAGCGGCAGCCACATCAGAACCGCGTCAGCGTTGACCCTCGGGCAAAGGCGCTTCGGGCCGAGGCACCGAAATCCCAGCATGCGGCTGTAGTACCGGGCGTGCCGCGGATTCACTTCGATGAGCAGATCGGTCCTGCCGTGCAGCAGGCGCGCCTGCACGTAGGCGACGTGGAAGATCATCGCCAGCAGGTCTTTCGAGTGCTCGGTCCGATCGACAGCGAGACGAGTGAACTCGCAGACCCGGGCTCCCTGCGACACGAGGCTGTCAACCTGTTCCGGATAGAGCGAGGTGACGGCCAAACCGTCGGGGGAATCGAAGTTGACGGTGATCGTGGCAAGCGTCTTGTCGTTGATCTCCGCTGCGACGGTGAGGCTGTTGGGCGTTGGGGATTCGAAATCGGTTTCGTAGCCCCGCCAGCCATACATTTTTTGAACCAGAAAGCTGGCTTTCTCATGCAAGTCGGTACTTTCGACGCGCCGAATCCGCAGGCGGGAATCGGCGCCTTTGTGGAACAGTGGCATTTGGATCGGGGTTGCCGTGGCCTGCGCGTGTGAAAAGAGTTTGGTTTCGAGCAGGACCGGATCAGCGGCCGACTCTTCTTCATTCCACTGGGCAAATGCTGGATGTGCCCTGATCGCGGCGGCACTGCTTCTGAGTTGATAAGAAATAATATTTCCTTTGCCCTGGTCACGAGGCGGGCGATCGAGCTGGCGGTCGGAGAATGCCGATGCGAAACTGGTCTGCGGGAGAAGGTTTTCCGAAGGTTTGTTGTGTAAGATTAAGCAAATTCAATGCCATATTGATTAAAGCGCATATAAATCATATATTTAAGTGATTTTCTTCATTAGCTCTATCATGTATTTTGTGGCAATTTGTCGGGCAATCCCGACACATAGTGTGCAAAAATTTCTGATTTAAGCGTTTTCATAAGTAAAATCAATACGTTAGGTTTTGTCGTGCACCGGAGACAGTGCTCGCTCAGGTTGCGCCCTACAAGATTTTTTGGGCAGTGTCGGTGTGCGAGCGCACATCACAACACTGCCGCCCACGCTCTGTCGGGCGGCCCAGGCGCGTGCAGCGCCCTTCGTAGGCAACATTGATTCTTCCGTGTGGAAAAGGGACTCGTTTGTCGGGGCCCGGAGACAATGGCGGGCGCAGGAAAACAGATTCAGGCGTTTTCGCACCGGCGCCCACATTTGAGGGATTGCCGCACCTGTGGCTATTTGCCTTACCCGCTGGATTGCTGTAGCGGTCTGCCCGCAGGGGCGTTACCAATCGATCAAGTCAGTTTCGAACGACTGATCGGATTCAGTCAGCATTTCCGCGTACCGATTCGCCCGGAGTTTTTGCTGTGGGCAGCCCCTCTTTCGGAAGCGTGCGCGCCGTGATTTGCGGGCTCCTGAGAGCCCGGTACCGAGGGGGCCGCTGGTAGCAGAGTGTCGGGTGTGGGTGGCGCGCACCGGCGGCGCCGGGCAACGCGGGCCAGGCTGGTACGACTGCGAATCAGTGGAGATCTGTTACCCCTACCTCAACGCCTGTGTTGACGGCAGGCAGGCGGTTCCGGTTTCGGTTCCGGTTCCGGTTCCGGCTGCGCCGCCGCCTCAGTAGCTGCGCACTTTCAGCCGCATGCTCAGTCCTACGGGCGTCAATGTGAAAGACAGTTTTTCCTTGGTCGGGCCACCATCGGGGGTACTCACACTTTCAATGTCGAAGCGCCCCAGCAGGATCGCCATCGCCATTTTCATCTCCAGCAGCGCGAGGTAGCGGCCCGGGCAAATGCGCGGGCCCGCGCCAAAGGGCATCGCGATACGTTTGGCCGACTTGGCTTTTTCGGTGGTTCCGGCGCCGGCCAGCCAGCGATCCGGATCGAAAACCGAGGCATGCGCAATATGCTGCTCGCTCACGCTGTCGTGGCGCAGCAGACCGATGATCACCGTGCCGGCAGGTATTTCAATGTCGCCGACAACCGTGTCTTTCAGTGCCTGGCCGAGGATGAGCGGAGCCACGGGTTTCAGGCGCATGGTCTCGTGCGCGCAGGCTTCGATAAAGTCCAGACTGTTGATCTGCTCCATGCTCGGGCTGCGGCAGTCGCCCGCGACGCGGCGAACTTCATCAATGGCCCGCTTCAGGGCCTCGGGGTTGCGCCACAGCAGATCGATCATCCAGGCGACGGTGTTCGCAGTGGTGTCTTCGCCGGCCAGCAGCATGGTCAAGACGTTGCCAGCCACCTGGTCATCGTCGATGCCACTGTCAGGCGCATCGGCCGCCGCGATCATGGCTTCGAGCAGATTGGAGGGATGCTCGCGCAGCGCGGGCTCGGCTGCGAGGCGCGCGCGCGCCTGCGCGACGAACCCGTCGACCGCCCGATTGACCTCGGTCATGCTGCGCTCGAGTTCGCGGTC
>JAYVOV010000049.1:0-10304 GCA_043757735.1 Burkholderiaceae bacterium | reverse complement strand
GAGGCAACTGCATCAGCCCAGGTTTTTTTCTGCAAATTCCCAGTTCACCAGTTTGTCGATCAGTGTGTTCACGTAATCTGCGCGCCGATTCTGGAAATCGAGGTAATAGGCGTGCTCCCACACATCGATGGTGAGCAGTGGTTTGAGGCCCTGGGTCAGCGGCAGCTCCGCATTGGGCGTGCGCACCAGCTTCAGCTTGCCCGCGCTGTCGGCGACCAGCCAGCCCCAGCCGCTGCCGAATTGGCCGATGGTCACGGCCGCAAACTGTTTCCTGAACTCATCGAAATTGCCGAAAGCCTCGTCGATCTTCTGCGCCATGCGGACACCGGGTTTGCCGCCGCCACCGGGCCTGAGGCTGTGCCAATAGAAGTCGTGGTTCCAGATCTGGCCAGCGTTGTTGAAGAGCGCCTGCTTGTCGGCGCGGCCGGCGCTTGCGCGAACGATGGCTTCCAGTGACTGTCCTTCCAGTTCGGTGCCCTTGATCAGGCCGTTGAGGTTGTCGACATAAGCCTTGTGATGCTTGCCCCAGTGGAAGCCGATCGTCTGCGCGGAAATGATGGGCGCCAGGGCGTTGTCGGCATAGGGCAATGTCATGTGCTTGAGCGGTTCGGCGCCCAGCACCCGCGCGGGTGCACCCAGCAGCGAGCTTGCGCCGACGGCGGCGCCCGCCTGCAGGAAGGCACGGCGGGTGATCAGGGGTTCAATCGAGCTTCTCATGGTGGATCTCCGATGTCGGCAGCGGGGCTGGGTAAAGAGGCCGCTAAATTATGTCATCGTGCGCGGTTTGCCAGGTCGAGTGCACCGCCAGCTTGGGCGGGTCGCGTCGCACGCAGTGCTGTCAGCGAGCGCCGGGTTACGATGTCGGGCAGTGATGTGATCCGGCGAGTCCTGTATTCGCCTTACCCGATAATGCCATGGCCGAACTGACGCAGTCCCGTCTTGCCGAATTGGTAGAGCCTCCCGAGGCCCGGGCGCTGGCTGCCTTGCGCTGCGGTGATCTGCCGACACTTGGGGCTGTGCTGGCCGAGATGGCGAGCGGCCAGGCCGGGCTGGACGCACTGACGCTGCACGCGCTGGCGCGCAAGATCGGCAAGCTGCGCCAGGATTTCGGCGAAGGCAAGGCGCGCGAAGTGCTGGCGCGCATTGGCGCACAGCTGATGAAGACCTGGGTCGCGCAGGTTCAAGGTGGTGACCTGCGGGGCGCCATTGCCGACCTGGTTGCCGTCTACAAGCATCAGGGGGCGGCCAGGCTCGAACCACTGGTTGAAAGCCCCACCGAGGTCATCCGTTCAGACCGCCGAGCAGCGTCTGGCGCAAGGCCGGACCGACATCGACGATCTGCTTCGCGGTCAGCGCAAAGACTGGATGCCGTGGCATGACGTGGCCATCGTCTGGCTCGAGTACTTTTATGCGTCGGCGCTGGCGCTCGGCGGTCCCGACTACCTCGATGAGCTGCTGGCCCAGACCTATGAGCCGGCCTATCATGCCGGCTTTCCGCGCTATGCGGCCTTGACCGACGAGCAGCTCGTGGCCGAGGTGGCGCGCACCTGGAACTATCACATGGCCGATTTCACGGTCCATGAAGAGGCTGACCGATTCGTATTTCGACTCGACCCCTGCGGCAGTGGCGGACGGTTGTTTCGGGGTCAGGTGTGGCGCGACATGTTCCACTACGGCGAGCCGCTTTCGCCCCTCATGAAAGACGCCCATCCGATCAACTTCAATCGGCGGGATGCGCCCACCTACTGCACGCACTGCGCGGCGTCGAACCGCGCGCAGCTCAAAGGTGCCGGTGACGGACGCACGCCGCTGTTTTTCGTGATCGACGGCCATGCTCAGATGAAGCCCGGCCAGCCATGCCGGCAGATCAGCTTTAAAAAGGGCGCCACCGCGAGCACGCCGGACGCTTCGCTGTTCGCGCAGATCGGATTGGCCAGACCCGAATGAGCGCTGACCAGGCGCTGATCCGTCCCGAAGGCCGGGATGCCACTTTTGAGATCGATGACTTTCAGTTTGAATCCGGTGAATCGCTGGCACGACTGCGTCTGGGCTATGTGGTCTACGGCCGCATGAATGCGGCGCGCGACAATGTTGTGCTGATCCTGCCGGGCACCAGCAACCTGCGTCATAGTGTTTACGAATATATCGGGCTGGGGCGCGCGTTCGACATCGATCGGTATTGCGTGGTGAGCTGCGATTCGATCGGCGGCGGGCTTTCAAGCCAGCCCGCGGACGGGCTTAGGGGCGCGTTCCCGCGCTATGCAATCCGCGACATGGTGCATGCGCAGCACGCGCTGGTGAGTCGGGGTCTGGGCCTCGGCGACACGCCGCTGGCGGCGGTGGCAGGTGCCTCGATGGGTGCCTTCCAGGCGCTCGAGTGGGCCATTCACTATCCGCACTCGCTGCATGCAGCGGTGCTCCAGGTGCCTGCCTGGCGTGCCGGTCAGGTCATTCGGCAATCGACGCGCCGGATGACGGAGATGATCGAACTCGATCCCCGCTGGCAGGGCGGCGCCTACACCGAACAGCCGCTCGAAGGCCTGCGGCTTGCCGGACGTCACTACTACGCCTGGACCGTCACCGACGAGTACATCGAGGCGCGCGGCGAAGACGTCGAAGCTGAATCGATTGCCACCGGCGAGCGCTTCGGCCAATGGGATGCCTGGAGCCTGATCCGGCGCTATCAGGCGTCGAGCAGCCACGATGTGGCGTATCCCTTCGGCGGTGATCTGCGCGAAGCCCTGTCGCGGGTGAAGGCGCGGCTGCTGGTGCTGCCGTGCACGCAGGATCGGCTGCTCGGCATCGAGACTGCCCGTCAGATCGCCGCGGGTGTGCGGGGCGCGCGCTGCGAGGAGATCGATTCGCAGCGCGGGCACATGGCGTGGCGGGCTGTGCCGGGGTCTGCCGAGACGGCGTTCGTCACCCGGCACATTCGGGGTTTTCTGGGCTGAGCGTGCCTGATCGGATGGGGGCTGTCCGGGAGTACCTCTACGGCCCTGCCGCCATCGGTGCGAGCGGCAGGTCAACGGAGCCCACCGCCATTCCCGGGCGTCGAGCGCCGGCCTATCTGGCGGGTCGCTTTGCCAATGTTGTTCGAAGTCTCATGGCCGAAGCGCTTGAGCCATATGGGGTGACTCAGCAGCAGTGGGGTGTGATGGTGGCGATCGTCCGCGAGCCCGGGTGCGACCAGCGCGGTATTGCCGAACGTCAGAACATCGATGTCAATTCGGCCAGCCGCCTGATCGATGAGCTCGAGGCAATGAACCTTGTGCGCCGTATGCCCTCCGCCAGCGACAGGCGGGTCAATCATGTGGCGCTCACTCCGGCGGGCGTGCGCATGCGCGGCCAACTGCAGGGCGGCGTCATTGCCGCGCAAGATCGCGTGCTGGCGAGTCTGGAGCAAGACGAGAAGTCAGTTCTCCTGGATCTGCTCACGCGTGTGGTCGAAAGCAGCAGGGACTATGCGCGCCCGGGAGCCGGGCGGCGCAAACCGGTAAAAAAAGCAAAGCCAGTTGCTTCGCAGCCTGGTGAACTCGTCTGACCAGAAAACACGCAAGGGCTTCTTTCGCCGAGGCCGGGAGATTCATCATGCGCTCGTCGCAGCTTCACCCGTCCTCGCGTCACAGCGCGGCCCGAAGGCTTTTTCTGAATGCCTTGTCTGCACTTGCCGGATCCGCTGCGGGGTTTGCTGGCGCAGCCGAGACCTGGCCTTCACGTCCAATCATCCTGATCAGTTCTTCCATCGCCGGCGGTGCGCCTGACTTGATCGCCCGCGATCTCGTCAAGCGCATCGGTATGTCGATGGGGCAGCCGATCGTGGTCCAGAACGTGATCGGCGCCGGGGGCATCATCGCCATGCAGAAGGCGCGGCATGCGCCGCCCGATGGCCACCATTTTGTCTTTTCGAATATTGGCTCCCTGACGATCAATCCAGCACTTTTCAGTGCGCTTTCCTACGATACGGTCCGCGATTTCGACCCGGTGTCCCTGGTGATGACCGGGCCGATGATTCTGGTTGCGACGACATCGTCCGGCATCGAAACCCTGGAACAGTTGCTAGCGCAAGCCAGGCGCAGTCCGGGCAAGCTGATGTATGGATCGGCTGGCGTGGGTACGCCACCGCATGTCTTTTTCGAGCAGTTGAAGGAGGCCGCCGCGCTGGCGATCGATCACGTGCCCTACAAAGGTTCGCCCGGGCTGATGCAAGGATTGCGAGGCGGCGAGATTGCGCTCGGCATGGAGGGGGCAACAGCATTGATGCCCCTGATCGATGGCGGCACGGTACGGCCCCTGGCGGTGCCGGGTGATGTCCGGATGGAGATCCTGCCGCAGGTGCCTACCTTCACCGAACTGGGTGTGCCCGATATCGGCTTGAGCTGGCTTGCAGTGCTCGCGCCGAAGGGAACCTTGCCGGAGGCGGTGAGCACGTTCAATCGGGAGATCACGCGTGTGCTGGGGCAACCCGATCTGCGCCGGTCCTGGGGCGCGCTCGGGCGCCAGCCGGTTGGCGGGTCGCCAGAGGTATTGGCCGAACGCATTCGTCTTGAACTGCCGCGCTGGCGGCGGATCATCGAACGTGCCGGTATTCGTCCAGAATAGAACGCGAGGAGTGACGTGATGACTGAAGCTGTGTCTTTGTTGCCGCCGATGCGCCTGGGCGAGATCGTGCTCGCCACGGGCCGCTACGACCTCATGAAGGTCTGGTATCGACAGATGCTGGGCCTCGATCCGACGCTCGAACATGTTGTTGCCGCCGAGCCGCATAGTGGTGCGCCGAAGCCTGCGCGCATGTGTTTCTTCCGGATGCATGACGAACATCCCTATCAGGATGTTGTTGCGATCTTCGAAATTCCGGGCACACGCAGCGCCGGCAGCGGTGACCCCGGTCTGCACCACATGCAGTTGCGAAACGCCTCGATACCGGTGCTGCAGGAGCGCTATCGGCGACTGCTGGCGGCTGGCGTCACTCCTTATCGCGCCATGGACCATGGTCCGAGCACGAGCCTTTACTATCGCGATCCCGATCAGAACGCAGTGGAAATCGCCGCCAGCAATTTTTCGACGCTGGAGGAGACTCAGGCTTGTCTTGCCTCTGACACCTACAGGAGCAACCCGGCGGGCCGCGTGATCGATACGCGTTCCTGGTCATCGACGTGATTGCGGCCTCGTGCGCCACCTGTTGAGGCCCGGAAGGCCTCGTCAATGACTGCCTTGTTCAGCGCAGGAGTCTGAAGAACGTCCGCACGTCGTCCACATACAATTGGGGCTGCTCGAACGCGGCGAAGTGGCCGCCTTTGGGCATGTTCACGAAGTGCCTGATGTCCGGGTAGTCGGCCTGCATCCAGGCGCGGATCGGCACGACGATCTCCTTGGGGTAAGCGGCCACCCCGACCGGCACGCCAACCTTGCCGATGCGCGCCTTGCCGAAGCTCTCCCAGTAGATGCGGGCCGACGAGGTTGCGGTATTGGTGGCCCAGTAGAACATCACGTTGTCGAGCAGTTCGTCGCGTCCGAGCACGTTTTCGGGGTGGCCGTCGCAGTCGGTCCAGGCCCAGAATTTTTCGAGAATCCACGCGGCCTGCCCGGCGGGTGAATCGGCCAGGCTATACCCCAGCGTCTGCGGCCGAGTGGCCTGCTGCTTGGAGTAGCCGGAATCCCAGTCGGCGTAGTACTTGATGCCTGCCAGTGCCCGCTGTTCTTCGGGCGTTGACTCGCTCTGCATGACTGGCCGCGTGCCCATGGCCAGGGTGACGTGAATGCCCGCGCAGTGGGCGGTGTCGCTGGCGCCGATGGCGCGCGTGACGGCAGATCCCCAATCGCCACCTTGGGCAAAGTATTGGTCATAGCCCAGCCGCGCCATCAGCGTGGCCCAGGCCTGGCCGATGCGTTCGACGCCCCACCCGGTGGTGGTCGGCTTGCCGGAGAAACCGAACCCGGGCAATGACGGGCACACGACGTGAAAGGCATCCGCGACGTTGCCGCCGTGAGCAACCGGGTCGACCAGAGGGGCGATGACCTTGTGGAACTCGACGATCGAACCCGGCCAGCCATGGGTGATCACCAGCGGGCGTGCGCCGGCGTGCGGCGAACGCTGGTGGATGAAGTGGACGTCGACACCGTCGATGGTGGTGACGAACTGATCGAAGCGATTGAGCAGCGCCTCGCGTGCCCGCCAGTCGTACTGGTCGGCCCAGTAGCGGCACATGTCCTGGATCCAGGCGAGCGGTGCGCCCTGCGACCAGTCATCGACCAGTTCGGCTTCGGGCCAGCGGGTGGCGTGAAGGCGGGTGCGCAGATCGGTCAGCACGCTGTCGGCAACTGCGATGCGGAAAGGGCGTAGGGAGTCGGTCATGTTGCCTCGAGTTCTTTGCGGATCAGCTTCAAGGGCGCGCGCGTCACGTCGTCGACTTCAAAGCCCAGGCGTTGCGCGAATTTCGTCATGCCGGCATTGGTGCCCAGCACGACGCCGTGCATGGTCTTCAGGTCGGCGCGGCGGGCAGTGTCCGTCAGGGCATCGAGCAGGTGCTGGCCGATGCCCTGGCCGTGCCAGTCGTCATTCACCACGATCGCCATTTCGCAGTTCTGCCCGTCGGGTTCCACGACGTAGCGGGCCGAGCCCACCATACGCGGATGCCCATCGATCTGGGCGACTGCGAATTCTATCTCCCTTCCCTCCGGCAGTCTCGACCCTGCCATCCACCCTTGATCGATGCCGGAGTGCTGCGTCACTCGCGGGTGGCTGCCGGGTCTGCCTGCGCCGTGACCGGCGCCGGCGCCAGGTGCGCGATCGAGTTGGCATAGTAAGCAATGACCTCAAGCGCGTCGGGCGCCGCGCTGAACAGGCCCTCGTGCTCGATCACCAGCCGGCGCAGCACCAGCATGCGCAGGCCGACACCGAAGGCGTAATCCTCATCCTGGCGCGGAATGTACTGGTGAGCGCCGCTGGCCTGCAGGCTGGCCATTCGATGGTGCATCGCGGCCTTGAGCTCCAGCTCCGACCATCGGCGCTGCGGCGCTTCGGCAAAGATCGACGCAACCAGCGAGACCGGCAGGACCGGCACGACCTGTCCGATCGCGGACATCAGGTGCTCGGCCACCCGGCTGACTTCGCGCTTGCGCACGTCCTCGCTCAGTTCAGGAAATCGCAGCTGGTGTTCGCGGCACCAGGCGCGCATCGACACCGGCGTGCCGAAGTTCACGCAGGCATAGCCGAAACGATGCCAGCCGCCACGCGTGGCCCGCCACAACTGGCTGCCGGAGAATCGCAGCAGTGTACTGATCGCCTGCCAGCGGCCCGCGCGGGGCAGCGCGGGGTGCAGCTTGCGCAACTGCGTGCGGTCTTCGAGCACGCGGTCATAGTTCAGTCCCACTGGCAGAAATACCAGATCGCGCCGGCCATCGCCCTCGCGCTCGTCGAATTCCTTGAGCATGTAGGCGAGCAGGCCGAAGCGCGGCTCGCGCAGCCGGCCGTCGATGGTCAGTCCGCCCTCGGGAAACATGGCCTGCGTCACGCCGCCTTCGGTAGCCATCTGGACGTAGCGGGACAGCACGACGCGGTAGAGTGGATCACCCGAATTGCGGCGCACGAAGAATGCGCCCATGGCGCGAATGAGCTGCTGCAGGCCCCAGATGCGTGCCCACTCGCCGACCGCGTACGACAAGGTCACGCGCTCGGCCGCCAGGAAGGACACCAGGATGTAGTCCATGTTGCTGCGATGATTGATCACGAACACCAGGGTCGATTTAGGCGAAATGCCACGCAGGGCGGCCTCGTCGGCGAAACCGATGCGCACCCGGTACAGCAGCCGTGCGATGGCCCGCGACACGGTGTAGCCGATGCGGAAGTAGATGTAGGCATTGAACGAGGGCACGATCTCGCGCACATAGCGATGCACGCGCGGCCATACCGCGGTCAGCGGTTTACCGCTCGACTCGGCGTGTTCGGCCACTGCGGCCTGAATGCGCGGGTCGTGGAACAGACGGTCGATCAGCGCCTGGCGCCGAGTGAGTTTGAACGAGGGCAGTTCGATCGACAGCCTGCTGTTGAGCCGCTCGATCATCCGGTTGAGCCGGCGGCGCAGGAACCAGCGCATGCCGGGCGCCAGCATGAGCACCAGCACGGACCAGCCCGCCAGGCCTGCCATCAGCAGGAACAGCCAGCGCGGCAGGGCAACCAGTTCGGTCATTGCGGATCAACCATGTCGGGCACTTTGGGCCGGGCTTCGTTGTTCAAACAACGGCGGTGCTGCACGTTGGCGCGGCTGTCTCGGGGCCGTGCGGGCACTTCTGCAATGATTACAGCATGAATCGCAATCGCCGTCGCTGGTTGGCCGCTGCCGCTGCCGTATCGGGGCTGGCGGGTATGGCTGCGGGTTTGTCCTGGCCGGACGAGGGGCTGCTCAATCCCTGTCTCGGGCCCGAGAACGAGCGCTGGCTGTCGCATCCGGTGGTCAGTGAAGCGCTCGCCGGCCTCGACCTGTCGCTGCTGTGGGACACCCATGCCCACCTCATGCCTGCTGGCTCGGTCGCGCATCTGCATGCCGCGCCTGGCAGTGCTGGTGCAGTCGCGCAAGGGCCCTGGCCGGCACCGCTGATGAAGCTGCAGGCCTGGTTCATCGCGAATGGTGCCTGTGCTGACGGCGGGTCAGGCGGGTCAGGCGGACCGGGCGATGGCTACCTGAGCGCACTGCTCGTGCGCCTGCGAGGTCTGCCCGCGAGCTGCAAGCTGGTGCTGCTGGCGATGGATGACTTTCACGACAGCAACGGCAGGGTGCGTCCCGAGCGAACTCACTTCAGCGTTGCCAACGACCTGTGCGCGCAGGCCGCGCACGCGTGGCCCGATCGGTTCGAGTGGGCGGCTTCTGTGCACCCATATCGCGCCGATGCGTCCGACGAACTCGGGCGCGTGAAAGCTCTGGGTGCCCGCGCGGTGAAGTGGATTCCCGCCGCGCAAGGCATCGATCCAGCGAGCGCGCGATGCGATCTCATGTACCGGACGCTGGTTGCGCTGCAACTGCCCCTGATCACGCACGGCGGCGATGAGCGGGCCACCGCCGGCGATGATGCGCTGGGCAATCCGCTGCGGCTGCGGCGCGCGCTCGACGCCGGTGTTCGTGTGATCGTCGCTCATTGCGCGACCATGGGTGAGGGCGTCGATCTCGATCGAGGCGCCAGCGGACCGGTACTGTCCAACTTCGCACTGTTCGCGCGCCTGATGAATGAACCGCGCTATGAGTCCCTGCTGATGGGTGATCTGTCGGCCATCGGGCAGATGGCCCGCACCGGACCGGATCTCGCGACACTGCTGCGCATGGGCGCGCAGGGTGCGCCATGGGGCCGGCGTCTGCTCTTTGGCACCGACTATCCGATCCCGGCGATGATGCCGCTCTATTCGGTGAAGCGGCTGGCTGAGCTGGGGTTTCTGGAGCCGCACCGGGTGGCGCCGCTGCGTGAACTGCGTCGGCACAACGCGTGGCTGTTCGATCTGGTTCTCAAGCGGCACCTGCGCTGGGACGGCCAGGGTTTTGCCCCGACGGTATTCGAAACCCGCCCCCATCTCGCTGCAAGTGTCGTGTGACACTGCGGCGGCGTGCCCGGCTATCGCTCTGCAGCCGGGGCCCCGTCCATACGATCGGCGAAGCGGCGGGTGTGGTGCGTTGCACTGCCCAGCAGTACCTCGAACGTGAACAGGCGCTTGTAGTACTGGCCGATCACCGCGCACTGCGCAACCCCGGGGTGGCTGTAGATGGCAGCTTCGACTTCGGCGGAATAGACGTTCTCGCCGCCCGTGATGATCATGTCCTTGAGACGATCGACGAGGGTAAGAAAACCGTCGTCGTCCAGGGTGCCGAGATCGACGGTGTGCAGCCAGCCGTGGCGCAGCGTCTGGGCGACGATGGACTCGCGGGCTGCGTTTTTCAGGGGGGTGTCTGCGGCTGCTGGTGGCCGATGCGCCGATTGCCTCGTAGCACTGCGCGCTCAGACCCAGCGGGCGATCTGTTCGATGTCTTCAGGGAAGATCTGGCCGGCCTCGGCCATCAGTACCCGGCCATCACGGCCGCGCACCACCGTGACCGGCAGGCCCTTGGGTTTGGGCAGTACACGCGCCGAGTCCGGCGTCACGAGGGCGGCCGGAAAACTGTAGCCACGCCTGGTCAGATAGGCGGCGGCTTCTTCGATTCGGCGATCGATCGACAGCGCCAGCATCAGCAGGCCACGATCGCGTTGCGCCTGCCAGAGCTTTTCCATGTGCGGGCTCTGTATGGCGCAAAAAGGGCACCAGCTTGCCCACCAGTACAGCACCA
>JAYVOV010000048.1:0-2783 GCA_043757735.1 Burkholderiaceae bacterium | reverse complement strand
GAGAACCCGAGGCGCGCCACCAGCGTGCGCAGGCTGGCGTGGCGGTGTCGGGCGCGCCGCTGCGACCGTGAGGGCGTGAAGTCGGCAATCGGCAGGCGTACCGGCACGCAGGCCTGGCAGCCATCGCAATGCGGTCGATACGTGAATACGCCACTGCGCCGGAATCCGGCGCGTACGAGCTCGCTGTAGACATCGGCGTTGATCAGGTGATTTGGGGTGGCGACCTGGCTGCGTGCCTGACGGTCGGCCAGATAGCTGCACGGGTAGGGCGCGGTCGCATAGAACTGCAGCGCGGAAAACGGCAGTTCTTTGAGGTGGGTCATGCGTCGGGGAACTCGATCTGGAGTGTCGACCAGTCCGGCGCAGTCATTCGGGTGAGTTCGCCGACCTGGCGCAGGAAGCTGCGTCGATCGATCGCGCTGGCACCCATCGATGCGAGGTGGGACGTGTTCTGCTGGCAGTCTATCATGTGAAAACCGCAGCTTTTCAGCAGCGCTACCAGCGCGGCCAGCGCCACTTTCGAGGCTTCAGGTTCGCGCGCGAACATCGATTCGCCAAAGAACATCCGTCCAATACTCACGCCGTACAGACCGCCGATCAAGGTGTCACCGCACCAGGTCTCGACTGAATGAGCGCTGCCCGACTGATGCAGCCCGCCGTAGGCCGCGCGGATGCTGTCGGTGATCCAGGTTCCATCCTGACCGTCGCGCGGCGCGGCGCATTCGCGCATTACCCGATCGAAGGCTGTGTCGAGCCGAAGGCACCACAGGTTCTCCTTGCGCAAGCGCCGAAGCGTCTTGGCAAACGAACGGGTGATGCGGAAATCGGTCAAGGGCAACACCATCCGCGGGTCTGGCGACCACCACAGCACCGGCTGACCTTCGCTGAACCAAGGGAAAATGCCTTTGCCGTAGGCTTCCAGCAGGCGCGGCGCGGACAGGTCGCGCCCGGCCGCAACCAGCCCGTCGGGTTCGGTCAAGGCGCTCGCGGCTGGGGGCAGGGCCTGCCCGGGTTCAACCCAGTGAATGTTCACAAGGCAACCGAAGTGTGTCGAATCTGCGGATCAGGCCGATGGTCTGGGCTCGTAGTGGATGACCGAAGTGTGCAGCCGCCAGTTGCCGGCCCGCCGATCTTCGAAGAACCACCGGAGTGTCTGGCTGACAGTCCGGAAGGCGAGCTGGTCCCAGGGAATCTCGGCTTCGGTGAACAGTCGGGCCTCCAGGCTCTCGGGGCCAGGGTCGAACTGGGTGTCGATTACGCGTGCCAGAAAGAACATGTGCACCTGCGAGACCTGAGGCACGTCGAGAATGGCGAATGGATCGCCCATTTCGATCTTCGCGCCGGCTTCTTCGATGGTCTCGCGATGCGCGCCTTCGCCGGTGCTCTCGCCATTCTCCATGAACCCGCCCGGCAGGGTCCAGTATCCGTACCTGGGCTCGATTGCGCGGCGGCACAGCAGAACCTGATCTTCCCAGACCGGGACCGTGCCCAGTACCAGGCGTGGGTTCTCATAGTGGATGGCGCCGCAGCCCGCACAGCAGTAGCGTGGGCGGTTGTCGCCGGGCGGGACCGAGTGTTCGACCGTCAGGCCGCAAGCTGAGCAGAAACGCATCCGTTGGGGTGGGAAGGTTGGGAAGGTTTAGTGTAGCGCAGGGCGCATGGGCTGTTGTTCGAGCGACTATTGCGCCTTGCCGCAGCGGCCGACTTGCAGGCGCTGCCCTATTCGTATTAGAATCTATCTCTTCAGACGCGGGGTGGAGCAGTCTGGCAGCTCGTCGGGCTCATAACCCGAAGGTCGCAGGTTCAAATCCTGCCCCCGCAACCCAAGGTTTTAAAGACAACAGGCTGGCACCGTTATTTGCGGCATGCGGGCGTCGCCTGCGGCCGTAGCGCAATTGGGCGGAGCAGATTGAGCAATATGCCCGGTTTGGTGCCTGATGCCCGGCTCCAAGATCTGATGCTCGGCTCTAAGGCCTGATGGCCGGCTCCAAGGCTGGCTAGGTGTCTGGCTCAAAGGTTGGTCCAGTGAGCGGTCCAAAGCTCGGCCCTCTCCGTTTAGTTCCCGCCCAGGCGAACATGCGGCCGTGCAGCAGGCTCTGGCACCAGAATCGTTCTCTTTGGGTTCTGACTTGACTCACAAGTCTGCGTGGCGGCTGATGCTGGTCCGCAGGTTTTCTCGACATAACTGACCGGTACTGCGGGCTCGAGCACGCGGATGGAAATCGCTGAGGCGAAAATTGTCATCGAGGCAGCCTTGCTGTCTTCGGATCAGCCGCTTGGAATTGGCGAGTTGCGCAAGCTTTTCGATCTGGAGCTCAGGGCTCAGGACGTGGAGTCGGCATTGGTGCAGTTAGCCATCGACTGGCGTGATCGCGGCGTTCGTCTCGTCCAGGTGGCAAGCGGCTGGCGGTTCCAGACTGCCCCTGAAGTTTCGGAATTTCTAGCGCGCCTGAACCCTGAAAAGCCGCCGAGATATTCACGTGCGGTTCTCGAGACCCTCGCTATCGTTGCCTACAGGCAGCCGGTAACCCGTGGCGACATCGAAGACATCCGAGGCGTGAGCGTGGCGTCCCAGATCGTCAAGGCGCTCGAAGAGCGCGGCTGGATCGAGGTGATCGGACACAAAGACGTCGTTGGGCGCCCGGCCTTGTTCGCCACCACTCGTCAATTTCTCGACGACCTCGGTCTGCGCTCTCTGGATGATCTGCCGGCCTTGACTGAAAGCCGGACCGCTGCGGCCCCGAGCGCGCTGATCGGCGAGCAGTTGTCGGACGCGCAGGGCG
>JAYVOV010000047.1:0-2786 GCA_043757735.1 Burkholderiaceae bacterium | reverse complement strand
CCCGCAGCCGCGAGTAAAACTGCAGGGCAACCAGAAACAATCGGAGCTGCATCACGATGTCGGCCTTTGCTGCCGCAGGGCGGGCACGGCGAGACGGGGGTCTGTGGGGCGAGGGAGTTGGGACATCGTTCGGGGGACTATGCCTGAGGCTCGCGGCTGCGCTGCGCGCCTGTCGTAGAATCCTGGCATCTTAGCCGAGCAGCGGCGAGCAATCGCCCGACACCATGACCGCTGAATCCACTTCCGCCACACTCGCCATCGCGGCCCACCATAAGGTTGAGATCCTCGCCGAGGCCATGCCTTATATACGGCGCTTTCACGGCAAGACCATCGTGGTGAAGTACGGCGGCAACGCCATGACCGACGACAAGCTCAAGGAGAGCTTCGCCGAAGACGTGGTGATGCTGAAACTGGTTGGCATGAATCCGGTCGTGGTGCACGGCGGCGGTCCGCAGATCGAACAGCTGCTGGCCAGGATCGGCAAGAAGGGCGAGTTCGTCCAGGGCATGCGAGTCACCGATGCCGAGACCATGGACATCGTCGAGATGGTCCTCGCGGGCAAGGTCAACAAGGAGATTGTCGAACTGATCAATCATGCCGGCGGCAAGGCGGTGGGCCTGACCGGGCAGGACGGCGGGCTCATCCGCGCCCGCAAGCTGACGCTGTCCTCGCCCGACCACCCTGAAGAGCGCATCGACATCGGCCAGGTCGGCGAGATCGAGACGCTCGATCCCTCGGTCATCCAGACCTTGAGCGCCAGCGGCTTCATCCCGGTGATCGCGCCGATCGGTTCCGGACGAGATGGCGAAACCTACAACATCAATGCCGACGTGGTGGCGGGCAAAATCGCCGAAGTTCTCAAGGCCGAAAAACTGGTTCTGCTCACCAACACACCGGGCGTGCTCGACAAGAGCGGCAAGCTCATCACGGGTTTGTCGGCCCGCCAGATCGACGAACTGTTCGCTGATGGCACCATATCCGGCGGCATGCTGCCCAAGATCTCGTCGGCGCTCGACGCGGCCAGAGGCGGAGTCAATGCGGTGCACATCGTCGACGGCAGGGTCGATCACTGCGTGCTGCTCGAGATCCTCACCGATCTCGGTGTCGGCACGATGATCCGCTCGCATTGAATCGTCGGCAGCCGGCGCTCTTGCGAACACCTTTCGCGGGGCTCGGTCGATCGCCGCCGCGCGCAACCCCGGTCTGGCTGCTCGACCTCGACAACACGCTGCACGACGCCGGGAGCCACGTTTTTCCGCGCATCAACGTCGCAATGACCGAGTACGTCGCGCGCCGCCTGGGGCTGCCCGAGGAGCAGGCGAGCGCGTTGCGGGTTCACTACTGGCATCGATATGGCGCGACGCTGCTCGGTCTGATCCGCCACCACGACATCGATCCGCATGAATTCCTGCGCGAGACCCATCCCTTTCCAGACCTGCACCGGATCGTTGCCCGCGATCACCACCTGCGCGAGGCCTTGCGCCGGCTGAAGGGCCGCAAAGTGGTGGTCACCAATGCGCCGCGGGCTTACGCCAGCGCGGTGGTGCGGCTGCTGGGCATTGCGCCGATGCTCGATGGTGTGGTGACGGTCGAAGACATGCGGTTCGCCGGTCGCTGGCACCCCAAGCCGTCGCGGCGCATGCTGCGGATGATCGCGGCGCGGCTGCGGGTGCCCGCCGCGCGCTGTGTCCTGCTCGAGGATTCTCGCGCCAATCTGGTCAGCGCGCAGGCTGTCGGCATGCGGACCGTGCTGATCCGCGACCATATCGACCGGTCAATCCCCGGCGCCCGCCGTTCGGGTGCCGGCAGCGGTCGGCGCATAGGGGTTCAGTTACAATCAATAGCGCTCTTGCCCCGTCTTTTGGCCCTACTTCGATGAATCAAGTCAGCACGCCATCGGTACGCGCGGTTCGTCCGAAGCCGGGTGAGCGTCGCCTGCAGATTCTCCAGACACTGGCCGTCATGCTCCAGGAGCCGGCCGGCGACCGAGTCACCACTGCGGCGCTGGCCGGGCGCCTGCATGTTTCTGAAGCTGCGCTGTATCGCCATTTCGCCAGCAAGGCCCAGATGTTCGAGGGCCTGATCGAATTCATCGAGTCCACGGTGTTCGGGCTCATCAATCAGATCGCCACCCAGGACGAAGAGGGGCTGCGCCAGCTTCGCGCCACCATCGCCATGCTGCTGGGCTTTGCCGAGAAGAACCCGGGCATGACGCGGGTGCTGATCGGCGACGCGCTGGTCACCGAAGACGATCGGCTGCAGGAGCGCATCAATCAGCTCATCGATCGGATCGAAGCCTCGATCAAGCAAAGCTTCCGACTGGCGATCGCCCAGGGTCGCCTGCCGCCCGGTACAGATCCAGTCGCGCGAGCCGGCATCGTGCTCTCGTTTATCCTTGGCCGCTGGCTGCGTTACGCCAAGACCGGCTTTCGGCGCCTGCCGACCGAAAATTTCGACCAGCAGATCGCACCCCTCATCGCCTGAACTTTCCGGATCTGCCGGCGCCTGCAGGTCCGCGATCATTGAGGAATCACCATGAACGACCACATCACCGGGTTGGGCGCCCTCGAACTCTCCGCGGCCATTCATGCCCGTCAGGTGTCCTGCCGCGAGGTGATGCAGGCCTATCTGGAGCGGATCACGCGGCTCAATCCTGTGCTGAACGCCATCATCAGCATGAAGGCGCCCGAGGCGCTGCTGGCCGAGTCGCAGAAGATGGACGAACTCGCTGCCCGCGGTCAGTGGCTGGGCTGGATGCACGGCATGCCGCAGGCAATCAAGGATCT
>JAYVOV010000046.1:0-10327 GCA_043757735.1 Burkholderiaceae bacterium | reverse complement strand
TCGTCGGCCTGCCGGATGTTCGCCATGTGTTCAGCTCGGTGGGTGGCGGCACCTCTGGCGACATGTTCGCTCAGGGCGCAGCGGCAGAAGCCCGCCGTGCGGTGCTGATTCTGGTCTTGAGCCACCGGACCGATCGCGCCGTCAAACAGCAAGTGATCGAGTCGCAGATACGCGACAAGCTCGCCGATCAGCCCGGCGTGCGCCTGACGGTCGGACCGCAGGACACAGGCGTCAAGATGCAGCTGGTGCTGCGCAGCGAAGACCCGGCAGCCTTGGTGATTGCCGCCCGCGACGTCGAGCGCGAGTTGCGCACACTGCGCGACATCGGCAACGTCAGCTCGTCGGCCAGCCTGGTGCGACCCGAGATCATCGTCCGGCCTGACTTTGCGCGATCCGCCGATCTGGGCGTCACCGCCGCCAGCATCGCTGAAACCGTCCGGGTCGCCACCGCTGGAGACTACGACACCGGATTGGCCAAACTCAATTTGAGTGAGCGTCAGGTGCCGATTCGGGTCAAGCTGGCCGATGCCGCGCGCGCGGATCTCGCGGCACTGGGGCGCCTGACGGTGCCGGGTCGGCATGGTCCTGTCCTGGTGGCCAGCGTCGCAGACCTGGCCATCGACAGTGGGCCGGCGCAGATCGACCGGCTCGATCGAAGCCGCAATGTCGTGCTCGATGTTGAACTGGCGGCGCGTCAGCTGGGCGAGGTTTACGCCGAAGCAATGAAGCTGCCCAGCCTGGCAAAACTGCCGCCGGGGGTGATGATCGCGGAGCAGGGCGACACCCAGGAAATGCAGGCTCTGTTCGCGAGCTTCGGACTGGCGATGGGCATCGGGGTGCTCTGCATCTACATGGTGCTGGTGCTGCTGTTTCGCGACTTCCTGCAGCCAGTGACGATCCTGGCGGCTTTGCCGCTGTCGATCGGCGGCGCTTTCGTCGCGCTGCTGGTCACGCATCAGAGCTTCTCGATGCCGTCATTGATCGGGCTGCTGATGCTGATGGGCGTGGTGACCAAGAACTCCATTCTGCTGGTCGAGTACGCCATCGTCGCGCGCCGCAATGGCATGAACCGCTTCGATGCACTTGTGGACGCGTGTCACAAGCGGGCGCGGCCGATCATCATGACCACCCTGGCCATGGGCGCTGGCATGCTGCCCATCGCCGCGGGGTGGGGCGCCGATCCGAGCTTTCGCTCGCCCATGGCGATCGCGGTGATCGGTGGACTGATCACCTCGACTCTGCTGAGTCTGCTGGTCGTACCGGCGGTTTTCACCTGGGTTGACGATCTGGAGAGAGGCCTCGGCTGGCTTGTCCGCCGGGGTCGCGGCCGGGTCAGCCCGTCTGACGCGCCGGCTAGCCCAAACGTTTCGGCACCGGCGATCGCCAAGGGTGGATCTGAAGGAGATTGACCGGTTGCACGCGATAGCGATTGCCGATGCCGGCGCTTTCGCCACCGGCGTTTCGCAAGCGGCCGTATTTACTGTCGATCACTTCAACCGCCCGGATCAGCTTCTCACAGATCAGCCCGGTGGCGGCGGCAGGCACCACGTTCTGAAGACAAGTGGCTCGCCACACGTCGTGGCGGCTATTTTGTGCATGGCCGTGAATGCCGAACCTCTCAAAGGCCTTGATCCCGCGGTGCTGCTGCTTCGAGCAAAAAGACCGGTCCAGTCACAATTTTTCGGGCCGACCCAAGACTGAAGACGCCCGGCTGTGGTCTCATCGGCACTTTCGGACGATCTGCAGTTTCAGTGTGATCCGCGCTGCGAATCCGGCCCCGCGCCGCACAAGTTCCACTCCCGCAAACACCACCGAGGAAGTTTCCATGAGCACCCGCCAACCCTGGCTCGCCACCTATCGGACCATCGGCGTCCCCGCTGACATCAACGCGGACGCCAGTTCATCGGTGGTCGAATTGCTCGAAAATGCGATGACACGCTTCGCCGAGAAGGCCGCATTCCGATCATTCGGTCAGACGCTGACCTACGCTCAGGTCGATCGACTGTCAGGCGCGTTCGCCGCGTGGCTTCAGCACCATCTGGGCGTGCGCAAAGGGGATCGGGTTGCGGTGATGCTGCCCAATCTGCTGGCCTTTCCGATTGCGTTTCTGGGCATCGCGCGTGCCGGGGCGGTGCAGGTCAACGTCAATCCTCTGTACACCCCTCGCGAACTCGAGCATCAGCTCAATGACTCGGGCGCTGAGACGATCGTCGTCTTTGCCGGTGCCACGCCTACCCTGGCCGAGATCATTGGCAAGACCGGCATCAGGAACGTGATCACGGTGGCGCCAGGAGATGGCAGCGCGGCGCAACTGCCCAGCCCGCCAGTTGACCCGCGCCTGAGCGGTGGCATTGCATTCGCCGATGCGCTGGCGCAAGGCTCGACCTTGCAACGAACACCGGTGGCGCTGAACGGCGACGACCTGCTGTTCCTGCAGTACACCGGCGGCACCACCGGTCTGTCGAAGGGGGCGGCGCTGTCGCACCGCAATCTGGTGGCGAACACTGAACAGTTCAAAGCCCTGATGCCGAACGCTTTGCGGCCGGGCGAAGAAGTCATCGTCACCGCGATCCCGCTGTATCACATCTTCGCGCTGATGGTTAACTTCATCACCTACTTCTCGGTGGGCGCGGACAACTGGCTGGTCGCCAATCCGCGCGACATGGACGGGTTCGTCGATGTGCTCAAACAGGCGCGTCCTACCGTCTTCATGGGGGTAAATACGCTCTACGCGGGTCTGACCATGCACCCGCGCATCGGCGAGGTCGACTTCTCCCGGCTGCACCTGTCGGGCGGCGGCGGATCTGCGATCATCGGCGCCGTCTCGGCCAAGTGGAAAGCCATCACCGGCAACTTCATCCGCGAGGGCTACGGACTGTCGGAAACCTCGCCGGTCCTGTCGTTCAATCCGGCATCGATCAATGACTTCAACGGTACGACCGGGCTGCCCTTGCCGGGCACCGATGTCAAACTGCTGGACGAAGACGGCGCAGAGGTGCAAATCGGCCAGCCTGGCGAGGTCTGCGCGAAGGGGCCGCAGGTGATGCGCGGCTACTGGAATCAGCCCGAGGCCAACGCGGCCGCTTTCACGGCAGATGGGTACTTCAGAACCGGTGATGTTGGCGTGTTCGATGACGCCGGGTTTCTCAAGATCGTCGATCGCAAGAAGGACATGATCATCGTCTCGGGCTTCAATGTGTACCCGAACGAAGTCGAGGCCGTGGCCAGCGGCTGCGCTGGCGTGGCTGAATGCGCCTGTGTTGGCGTACCCGATGAAAAGACCGGCGAGGCGGTCAAGCTCTTCGTGGTGAAGATGCCAGGTGCTGCCTTGAATGCCGATGACATCGTCGTGCATTGCCGCAAAGAGATGACCGCCTACAAGGTGCCCAAGCTCGTCCGATTTGTCGACGCGCTGCCCAAATCGACGGTTGGCAAGATTTTGCGCCGTGACCTTCGCAACATCGACTGACACCCGCCTGCAGCAACGACGTCCTTCCTCATCGGCCGATTCCCGCCCACGATACTTCCGAATGCCAAGCCATACTCAGACGCCGAACGAACCGCTGACTTTGTTGATGTCCGCACAAGCCGCGGCGGACTTCGGCCCGCGCATTGCTCTTATCCTGAATGGCAGATCTCATCGGTTTATCGGGCTGGACGCGATCGCCGATGCAAACGCAGAACATGCCACCGACATCGCCTTTCTCAGTCGCGATGTCACCGGCAGTTCGGGCAAGACGCAACTGTCCGAGACTCTGCAGTGTTTTTACCGGCTTTTGCGTGGTTCGCCTCGATTGCAATGGCTGCAGATTCATTCGGCGGGCGCCGACCGGCCCATCTATGGCGAACTGCGCGGGCGCAACATCACAATCACCACCGCCTCCGGTGCCAATGCCGAACCGGTCGCGCAGATGGCGGTCACCGGCGTGCTGGCGCTCGCCCGCCGCCTGCCGGTCCTCATGGATGCCCAAAGACGGCGATCGTGGGAGCCGTTGCTCGGGGCTAGGGCGCCCTCCGATCTGCGCGGGCAAAGCGCGCTGATCGTTGGCATGGGCCCGATCGGCCAGGAAGTTGCCCGCCTGCTCAAGGCCCTGCGCATGCGGGTGATCGGCATGCGACGAACGCCCGCCCTGTGCGAGAACCTCGATGAGGTGGTGGCATATGACGCGCTCGAACGGGTTCTGCCACAGACCGACTGGCTGATCCTCGCCTGCCCATTGACCGACACCACCCGCAGGCTGATCGATGAACGCAGACTCGCGCTGCTGCCGCGCGGCGCGCATCTGGTCAATGTATCGCGCGGCGAGGTGGTCGTCGAAGCAGACGTCACCGCGGCGCTCGGATCCGGGCAACTGGGCGGCGCGTTTCTCGATGTCTTCGAGAAAGAACCCCTGAGCCCCGACTCCGCTTTATGGGCAATGCCCAATGTGATCATTTCGCCGCACACCGCCGGACACACGACGGGCCATTACGCCGCCGTGGCTGAGATATTCCTGGACAATCTCGCGCGTTGGCGTGATTGCACGGCCTTGCGCAACAAGCTGCCCTGAGGTTGCTGCCCTGAGGTTGCCTGGCCCCGGCGGCGCCAGACCTTTAAGTTCAGATCTGCACTGGCGGCTCGATCTGACTGCGAGTGGCCGTCATCACATCATCCGGCATGGCGATCAGTTTCTGATAGACCTTGGGCGGATAGCTCATGTGCGGTTTGGCCGGGTCGATGGCGGGCTGTGGTACCGCGCCAGCCTGGCCTGCATAAGCCGCGGGCGACTTGTATCGCGCCAGCTCCTCGGCGCTGATGCCGGCCAGTGTCACGACCTCCGGATCGATCCATGCACGCGGGTCGATCGCCTCGCGCGAAGTTGACACTTCCAGCGTCATGTCCTCGAGACCGGCGAAATAGATCGACTTGCAAAAGCCGTGGTCTATCGGTCCGATCACATTGACGCCACGCGAGCGGATCCGGTCGCGCATCACCAGCAGCGCGCTGTCGTCGTCGACGTTCAAGGCCAGGTGCTGCATGGTCCCGGGCGCGCTGGCGCTCGCTGCATTGCCGGCGTGACTGACCCCGAGCTGCGGCACGATGCCCGCCATCTGCGGGGTCTGCACAAAGGCGATCGAGGCACG
The DNA here is from genome assembly GCA_043757735.1 of Burkholderiaceae bacterium. Taxonomy (GTDB): domain Bacteria; phylum Pseudomonadota; class Gammaproteobacteria; order Burkholderiales; family Burkholderiaceae_E; genus Quisquiliibacterium. Next base: position 5,203 of record JAYVOV010000046.1, on the reverse strand, counting down.
ATCATGGAGTTTCATGAAGCCATGCCAGGCACCTTCCACCCCGTGCATCCAATAGAGGGCGACCAGCTCCAGGCCCAGTACATCGGAGAAAAAATCGATCTGCGCCTTGATGTCACCGGTGGCGATGGCCAGGTGGTGCAGCCCATTCGGTCTGGTCATGAGGGCACTCCAAGGTCGGGGTCGAGGGGGTTGTAGCGATAAAGCCAGTCCAGGAGCTGCCCGCGCGAGCTGGCGACGGCCTGGTTGCGCAACCAGGCGGGGATCCCGGACAGGTGAAAGATGGTCGCGTTGCGCCGTGACCCGGCCTGGATGCGCCTGGTGCGGGGACGCCGCAGGTGCTCGTAGCGGGGAAGGGCGGCGATCGGATCGCTGGCTTCGCGCAGGCAGCGGGCGAGCACCGCCGCATCTTCGATCGCCATTGCAGCGCCCTGCGCCATGAAGGGCAGGGTGGGATGGCAGGCGTCACCCAGCAGCGTCATGCGCCCGCGGCTCCACTGTTCCAGGGGCGGGCGATCGAACAGAGCCCATTTGAAACAGGCCTGCGGATCCATCGCGTCGATCAGGGTCTGAAGATCGTTATGCCAGCCCGCGAAATCGCGCTTGAGTTCGGCATGGTTGCCGCGCTCGTTCCATGACTCGAGCTCCCAGCCGGACTTTTCGATCACGCACACGCAGTTGACCAGTTCGCCCCCACGCACATAGTAATGAACGAAATGTTTGTGCGGCCCCCACCAGGCGGTCGCCACCGGACGGACCAGGCCGGCGGGCAGGCGACTCACGGGAATCAGCGCCCGCCAGGCCACGTTGCCGGTGAAGGTGGGTGCCTGAGCGCCGAAGCATTGCGCCTGAACCATCGAGTGGATGCCATCGGCCCCGACCAGCAGATCACCAGTAAACCGCTGATCGCCGGATTCGACGAAGGCGACGTCGGCCTGCTCGCCAATGCGCTCGATCCGCCTGCCGGTGTGCAGGCAGATGTCGGGGTGGGTGCCGGCTGCTTCGGCCAGCACCCGCATCAGGTCTGCCCGATGCAGGTGGTAGTACGGAAACCCGTAAGCCTGCAGCACCGAGTCGCCCAGCACATTGGTGGCTATCACCGAGCCATCGCGCCAGTCGCGCATCTCGGCCGCTTCCGGCAGGAACGCGACCCGGCGCAGCGCATCTTGCAGACCAAGCGAGTGGAGCACTCGGGTGCAATTGGGGCTGAGCTGGATGCCGGCGCCGACTTCGTTGAAAGCCGAGGACTGCTCGAAGAGCTCGACCCGGTTGCCGGCCTGCGCCAGACACAGAGCGGCCGTCAGACCACCGATGCCACCACCGACGATGAGGACAGTCCGCTGAAGATCTTTCGAGGGAAGCGTCATCGCCGTATTGGATCACATCGACGCAGGTTCAATCGCAGCGCCGCCGCTGCACGCGCCTCCGAGACGCTGCGAGTGTACGTGCGGCCGCCGCGTTCAACCCGCCGGAATGCGCACCGGCAGACTGGTGAACCCGCGCACGAAGGACGAACGCACCCGCGTGGGTTCGCCGACCACTTCAATGGTCGGGAATCGCGCGAGGATCTCTTCCCACAGGATCTTGAGCTGCATCTCGGCCAGGCGGTTGCCCACGCAGCGATGAATTCCGAACCCGAATGACAAGTGCTGCCGGGGCCGGGCACGGTCGATGATGAACTGGCCTGGGTTCTCGATCGCCTCTTCATCGCGGTTGCCCGACAGGTACCACATCGCCACTTTGTCGCCCTTCCTGATTTTCTGACCGTGCAGTTCGGTGTCGACCACCGCGGTGCGACGCATGTGGGCCAGCGGGGTCTGCCAGCGGATGATTTCGGGAACAAGGCTGGAGATCAGGCTCGGGTCGGTGCGCAGCTTGCGGTACTGATCGGGGTTCTGGTGCAGTGCGTAGAGCCCACCGGTCATCGAGTTGCGCGTGGTGTCGTTGCCGCCGACGATCAGCAGCGTCAGGGTGCCCATGAACTCCATCGGCTTCATGTTTCGGGTGGCCGGGCCGTGCGCAAGCATGGAGATCAGATCGCTGGTGGGCGGCGCATTGACGCGCTCGTTCCACAGGCGGGTGAAATAGGCCAGGCACTTGCTCAATTCAGCGAAACGATCTTCATAGGTGGCGATCGCCGGGATGGCACCGGTGCCGGGCAGTGTGGTCGCGACGTCGGACCACCAGGTGAGCAGGCGACGGTCTTCGAAAGGGAAGTCGAACAGCGTGGCGAGCATCTGGGTGGTCAGGTCGATCGACACCCGTTCAACCCAGTCGAAGGTTTCATTGCGGGGCAGCTCATCGAGCACTTTGGCAGTGCGCGAGCGGATCAGCTCTTCCAGGATGGTCAGATTGCCCGGCGCCACCACCGGACTGACCACTTTGCGCTGCTCGTCGTGGCGGGGCGGGTCCATCGTGATGAAACTCTGACCCCGGTGGTGCGCAGGGACTTCCTGGAGCGCGATGCCGCCAAACGACGATTCGGACGAATAGACCGCGTGATTGGTGTCCACGGCCATGATGTCCTTGTAGCGCGTGACCGACCAGAATTCGCCGAACATCGGGCTCTGCGAACGATGCACCGGCGCCTCTTTGCGCAGGCGCTCGAGGTAGTGGCCGACGGTATCGTCCTCGAACAAAGAAACGTCGCTGGGATCGATCTGATCCAGAGGCATGGAATAGGCCCGGGCCCGGCCTTCGGCCTGCCCGGCCTTCGGCCTGCCGGGCCGTCGCCGTCGCCGTGGCGCTGGCCGTGCTTGTCGTCGTGCTCGTTGTCGTGCTCGTTGTCGTGCTCGTTGCTGCCTGGCTCACTGTTTAGTCTCCTCGTTGATCGCGATGTCTTGGATAGCAGAACATGTTGAACGTGGACTGCAGGTATGACAAGAGGGCCGGCCCAGTCCCTGTTGGGCTGCCGCCTGGCTAATCTGCAGTCGATTGCGAGGCTTACAAGTTTACATAATACACATTATGCGCCATGATAAATTGACAGCAGGGCCCATTCAGGTAACTCCCACACCTCAGATCGCTTGCCCGGCCTGCAGATTCAGTTGGTCAGGGTTGGTGCGGCAGGCACCGGTGACCCTTTGGTTCCGTAGTTGCGGAGGTACTGCGTCGCGCGTTCGGCCATCCATCGGGCCTGTTCCGGTTCGCCACTGCGCAGAAAGTACTCTGCGGCACCGAAACCGGCTTCGTTTCGAAGGCTCGGATCGGCTCCCTGCGCCACCAGATAACGCGCGAGCGTCGTGCGCTGCTCGCGGGCGGCCATCATCAGCGGCGTGGTGCCGTTGGCAGACGCAGCGTCGATGTACGCGTGACTTTCCAGCAGCCAGGTGACCATCTCGAGGCTGCCCCCTGTGGCGGCATAGTGCAGCGGCGTCCAACCGGTGGAGTTCACTTGGGCGCCACGCTTGACCAGCATCTTTGCAATGTCGAGATTGCCGTGCAGGGCCGCATACATCAGCGCGGTTTCTCCCGCCCGGTTCTTTGCATCGACGTTGGTCAGTGGCGATTCAAGCAGCACTCTGACCGCCTTGAAGGATTGCTCCTGCGCCGCAAGCACGATGGCCGGGCCCAGAACACGGTCGGCTGAATTGGGCGCAATGCCCCTCAGCAGGAACGACCGGACCGCCGTGTAGTCGTCGCGAACCAGCGCCTCGAAGAACTCCTTGTAGGCATCTCCCTGGGCCGCCACCGGAGCGACTGCTGTGCCCGCCGCGATCAGCACGGCGCTCAAGCTCAGAGCCAATCGCCTAAATAACTTCAACTTCTTCCCTTAATACATTGAAAGTACGAAAGAAATTGTCTGTCGTCACCTGTTCAATATGGTCTATTGGAACGCCCCGGATCTGAGCTAGAACGGTCGCCACGTGGGGCACGAAAGACGGCTCGTTTGTCTTGCCGCGATGCGGTACCGGCGCCAGATACGGTGAATCTGTTTCGATCAGCAGGCGTTCGTCCGGCACCTGAACCGCCACGTCGCGCAGGGCCTGCGCGCTCTTGAAACTGACAATTCCGGAGAACGAAATGCAGAACCCCATCTCGATGCCGGCCCGCGCGGTTGCCCAGTCTTCCGTGAAACAGTGCAAGACGCCACCAACCGAGTCAGCGCCCTCCTCGGCCATGATCCGGAGGGTATCGGCCGAGGCATTGCGGGTGTGGATCACAAGCGGCATCGCCAAGGCACGCGCCGCGCGGATATGAACCCGGAATCTTTCGCGCTGCCATTCCAGGTCGCCGGTGAGGCGGTAGTAGTCCAATCCAGTCTCGCCGATCGCCTTGATCCGGGGATTCGCGGCCAGGCGCACCAGCGTCGCCACGTCGGGCTCTTCGATGTCCGGATAGTCGGGATGGACGCCCACCGTGGCCCAGAGATTGGGATAGCGCTCGGCCAGGGCAAGCACCGCCGGAAATTCAGACAGCGTCACGCTGATGGCGAGCGCGCCGCCGACCCGGGCCGCACGCATGCGCGCCAGCAGTTCCGGCATCTGGCCGGCGAACGCCGGGAAATCGAGATGGCAGTGCGAGTCGATGAACACGGGCGCAGTTTACCCGTGTCCGCATGGCGGGGCGTCGGTCGCCCCCCTGAAGACTGCCGGCGTTGAATACTGGGCTGCGATGGCCCGGCCGCCAGCGATCAGAGCGTGTGTGTGGGGCGGGTCGATTTCAAGGCGGTGCCGATCAGGCTCTCGATCTTGATACGGGCCTGGGCGCCAGTTTCGTTGCTGGCGAACTGAATGCCGATGCCCTGCTGGCGCCCGGGCACGCCGGCCGGCGTGATCCAGCAGACTTTGCCGGGAATCGGCACTTTTGCCGGCTCGTCCATCAGGGTCAGGATCGCATAGACCTCATCGCCGAGCTGCGCGGGCCGGGTCGTGGGGACGAACAGGCCGCCGCCTTCGATGAAACTCATGTAAGCCGCGTACAGGGCGGACTTCTCTCGAATCGCCAGCTGGAACACGCTGGGTCTCGGACCGGCGCCGACGTCGCTCGAGGTGGAGACACTATCCGGCTTGCGAGGAACTGGTTCCATGACGTGGTGCTGTCCTTTCCAATGTCGGCGCGTGTCGTGTGCCGTGTGTCGCGTGTCGCGTGCCGTGCGCCGTGCGCCGCTAACTTTCATGAGTCCAGGTCGACGCACCCCTGATCATGAAAGACACTGAGGGTGTGCAGTTGCCTGAGGGCTGAGGTCGCGAAAACCTTTGATGGC
>JAYVOV010000045.1:0-10337 GCA_043757735.1 Burkholderiaceae bacterium | reverse complement strand
CGCTGGTGCCGCAGGTTTTCAGTGCCCAGCGTTTCAAGACGAACTGGAGCCCGTACCCCGCCCTGATGCGGATTTTCAAGAACTGCATGAAGCTGCCGGCCTTCGATTCGGCGCAGCCCTCCAGGCAGCCGGATGCGGCTCGGGCAGTTGCTTAGGCGGCGCTTTTCAATCCAGCAGCGCGCTGGCGAATTCCGCTGCCGAAAACGCCTGCAGGTCGTCGATCGCTTCACCCACGCCGATGAAATAGACCGGAATGGGCCGCTCACGGCGGGTGTGTGCCAGCGCGGCCAGCGCACCGCCCTTGGCGGTGCCGTCGAGCTTGGTGACGATGAGGCCGGTCAGTTTCACGGCTTCGTCGAAAGCCTTGACCTGGGCCAGCATGTTCTGGCCGGTGTTGCCGTCGAGTACGAGCACTGACTCGTGAGGCGCGCCGTCCATGGCCTTGGACAGCACGCGGCGGATCTTGCGCAGTTCTTCCATCAGATGGTTCTGCGTCGGCAGGCGGCCGGCGGTGTCGATGATCACCACGCCGATCTGGCGAGCGCGCCCGGCGCTGACCGCGTCGAAAGCCACCGCGGCCGCGTCGCCACCCTGCTGCGACACCACTTGCACCCCGTTGCGCTGACCCCATTCGGTGAGCTGTTCACGGGCGGCTGCGCGAAACGTGTCGCCCGCCGCCAGCAGGATGGTCTTGCCTTCGCGCTGCAGGTGATGCGTGAGCTTGCCGATGGACGTCGTCTTGCCGGCGCCATTGACCCCGGTGATCATCATGACCAGCGGTGCGGCTGCGTCGATGTCGATGGGCCGCTCCAGCGGCAGCAGCATCTCGGTGAGCAGCGCGCGCAGGGCCTCGCGAACTTGCGCGCCGTCGGTCAGCCGCTGCTCTTTCACACGTTGCTTCAAGCCCTCCAGCAGATGGCGGGTGGTTTCGACCCCAGCGTCGCTGACCAGCAGCGCGGTTTCGAGTTCTTCAAACAGCGCGTCGTCGATCTTGGTGCTGATGAACAATCCGGCCAGATTGCTGCGGGTCTTGGACAGGCCTTGTTTCAGGCGGGCCATCCAGGACGTGCGCGCTGATGCCGGGGCGAGCGCCTGCGGCCCTGCAACCGAGGCGAGCGGTGTCGCTGCTGCTGCGGTCTGATCCGCCGGGGCTGGCTCGGCGACCGGCAGCGCGGCCGCCACCGCAACCGGCACCGCACCCTCCAGCGCTGCAGCTTCCGGCACCGCGACCGTCGCCGGTGCCGGCGTTTCCTTTTTCCGTCTGAAAAATCCGAACATGTTGGAGACCGTGCGCGTGCGCACCGCAAAAGGCGGCGTCAGGAGAGGAGTTCGGCTGCGACACTGAAGCGTGGCAGGGTCGGCGGCCATGCCTCTGAACGCTGTCCAGGGGAGCGGCCGGCCGAATTTGGTCCACAATTCTAACCTTCTGGCGTCCGACGGCCCCGACATGACCCCTGTTCGAATCCCCTCCCTACTGGCCCTGCTGCGCTGCCTGCCCTGGGCCGCCGGCCTGCTCGTGCTGGGCCTGTCAGCCGCGCCAGCAGGCGCCCAGACAACCGAGTACACCCTGTCGAACGGCCTGAAACTCATTGTGAAAGAAGACCACCGCGCGCCAACGGTGGCGCACATGGTCTGGTATCGCGCCGGGTCGATCGACGAAGTCAATGGCAAGACCGGCGTGGCTCACGTGCTTGAACACATGATGTTCAAGGGCACCAGCACCTACGGTCCGGGTGAATTCTCCAAACGCGTCGCGGCACTCGGCGGGCGCGAGAACGCATTCACCTCGCGCGATTACACCGGTTATTACCAGCAGCTGCACAAATCGGCGCTGGCCGAGGTCATGACCCTCGAATCCGACCGCATGAACAACCTCGTGCTTGCCAAGGAAGAGTTTGACAAGGAGATCAAGGTCGTCATGGAAGAGCGCCGCTGGCGCACCGACGACCGTGCGCAGTCGGTGGTTTTTGAACAGCTCAACGCGGCGGCGTTCGTCGCCTCGCCTTATCGCGCGCCGATCGTCGGCTGGATGAACGACCTCGAAGCGATGACGGTCGAAGACGCTCGCGAGTGGTATCAGCGCTGGTATGCGCCCAACAATGCGCTGCTGATCGTGGCTGGCGATGTTTTGCCTGCTGAGGTACGCGCCCTGGCTGAGAGCACTTATGGTCGGATCGCCACCAAGGCGCTGCCCGCGCGCAAGCCGCAGATCGAGCCTGCGCAGCGCGGGCTCAGGCGCTTGTCGGTCAAGGCGCCGGCCGACAACCCGATGGTGGTGATGGGCTTTCAAGCCCCCGTGCTGCGCGATGCCGCGGCCGATGTCGATCCCTACGCCCTCGAAGTGCTCTCGGCCATGCTCTCCCTCGACGAAACCGGGCGGTTCCCGCGCCGCCTGGTGCGTGAGCAGCGGGTGGCCAACAGCGCGGCTGCGGGTTATGAAATGATCTCGCGCGGCCCAGCCCTGTTCATGATGATGGCGATACCCGCCGAGGGCAAGACCACCGACGACACCGAGCGCGCGATGCGCGCAGAGATAGCCCGTATCGCCACCGAAGGTGTGCCTGAGGACGAACTGCGCCGCGTCAAGACGCAGTACGTGGCGGCCGAAACCTACAAGCTCGATTCGATCTTTTCTCAGGCGATGGAGTCGGCGCAGCTCGAAATCGTCGGGTTCGCACAGAGCACCGCCCCCTTGATGCTCGAGCGGATCCGGGCGGTCACCTCGGCGCAAATCCAGGCGGTTGCGCGCAAGTACTTCAGCGATGACACCCTCACCGTCGTCACCTTGCTCCCCCAGCCAGTCAATGCGCGGCCCAGCGCGCCGCCGGCCGGTCTGCGTCACTGAGTTTGCGTCACTGAATCCGCGTCACTGAGTTTGCATCACTGAATCCGCATCACTGAATCGCCCGGAGCCCCTGCTCATGTCTGCTCGTCGTCTGCCGTCTCTGCTCGCCCTGGGCGCGCTGCTCGGATTGTTCTCGCTGCCTGCCCGGGCGGTGCTGCCGATCGAACACTGGACCGCTGCCAGTGGTGCGCGTGTCTATTTCGTGCGTGCGCCGGCCATTCCGATGATCGACGTCGCCGTCGCCTTCGACGCCGGGGCGCGTCTGGATCCCGCCGGCAAATCCGGCCTGGCTTCGCTCACCGTCGAGATGTTGTCCTCGGCTGTGCCTGGCCTGGATGAAGAAGCGATCGCCGCGGGCTTGGCCGACATCGGCGCCCAGCGTTCGGTCGGGGTGTCTGAAGACCGGGCGGTGGTCACGCTGAGATCGCTCACCAGCGAGGCAGAACTGAGCGCCGCGCTGAAACTGACCGAACGCACGCTGACCGAGCCCTTGTTTCCGGCAGCCGTGCTGACCCGTGAGCGCGAGCGCATCCTGCAGGCGCTGCGCGAAGCCCAGACCAAACCGGAAACCCTCGCTCAGCAGGCCTTCACCCGGCTGCTCTACGGGGCCCATCCGTATGGCCAGTACGCCACCCAAGAAACGGTGACCGCGTTGCAGGCGGCTGACCTGGCCAGTTTCCATCGCCGTCATTACGCGGCCAATCGGGCGGTCGTGGCGATCATCGGCGATGTCGACCGCGCGCGCGCTCAGGCCATTGCCGAGCAACTCACCGCGCGCCTGCCCAAGGGCGAGCCGACTCTGGCATTGGCGCCGGTGATCAAGCCGACGGGCCAGCAACGACGGGTTGAACACCCGGCCACGCAGAGCCACCTGATGATCGGGACAACCGGATACGCCTGGGGCGATCCCGACCAGTTCCCGCTGCTGGTGGGCAACTACATCCTGGGCGGGGGCGGCTTCGTTTCGCGTCTGTATTCAGAGGTTCGCGAGAAGCGCGGGCTGGCCTACAGTGTCTATTCGTACTTCGTGCCGTATCTGCAGCCGGGCCCCTTCGTGATCGGTCTGCAGACCCAGCGCGACCAGACCGACACCGCTTTGAAGGTGGTTCGCGAAACGCTCGAGGGTTATTTGCGCGATGGCCCCAGCGACGTCGAAATCGTCGCCGCCAAGGCCAACCTTACCGGCGGGTTTGCGCTGCGCATCGACTCCAACCGCAAGATTCTTGACAACCTGGTCAACATTGGCTTCAACCGCCTGCCGCTCGATTATCTGGAGCGCTGGACCGATCGGGTCCAGGCCGTCACGGTCACGCAGATCCGCGCGGCTTTTGCCCGCCACGTGCGCACCAGTGACCTGGTGACCGTGGTGGTGGGTGCGGGCACGCCGGCACAATGACACCCGTTCGGCGGCGTGCGGGCGCGCAGGCGTCTGGTCCGCAATCGGGCGGGGCCAAGCCGGCCGCTGCACCCGGCGCGGCTGCCAAACTGCGCCGGGCCGCGGCGCCGAATCGGGTCCGGATCATCGGCGGCCAATGGCGCCGTACCCCGCTGCCGGTGGTCGAGGCCGCCGGGCTGCGGCCCACGCCCGATCGTGTTCGCGAGACGCTGTTCAACTGGCTGGACCACGATCTGAGCGGCTTCACCTGCCTCGATCTGTTTGCCGGCACCGGGGCGTTGGGCCTGGAGGCGGCCTCGCGTGGCGCGGCGCTGGTCTGGCTGGCCGAAACCGAGCCTCGTGCGCAGCAGGCGCTGGCCGACATTGTCTTGCGCCTTCAGGCCCAAGATCGGGTGCGGCTGCATCGGGGCAACGCGCGAATCCTGCTGACGCGTCTGGCCGAGCAAGGCCTTCGCGCAGGCCTCGTGTTCATCGACCCGCCGTTTCATCAGGGTCTGCTCGATCAGGTGATGCCGGCGCTGCCATCGGTGCTGCTGCCCGAGGCCTGGGTCTACGTCGAAGCGGAATCGCCACTGTCGCAGGAGCAGGTCGAAGGCTGGTTTGGTCCGAAGGCGGCGATCCTGCGCCAGGCCAGTGCCGGGCTGGTGCATTACCATCTGTTGCGGATCTATTCGGCCCCCGAGGGCGCGCAGGAGAACACATGAAAAAAATCATCGCGGTTTACGCCGGCACCTTCGATCCGCTCACCCGGGGCCATGAGGAACTCGTGCGCCGGGCCGCCGATCTCTTCGACGAGATCATCGTCGCCGTCGCCGACAGCCGCGGTAAAAATCCGCTGTTCGAGCCCGCCGAGCGCGAGACGCTGGCGCGCGAAGCGCTGGCCGTCTATCCGAACGTGCGGGTGCTGCGGTTCTCCGGGCTGCTGGTCAACCTGATGCGAGCCCAGAGCGCACGGGTGCTGATCCGCGGCCTGCGTGGCGTGACCGATTTCGACTACGAGTTCCAACTCGCGGGCATGAACGCCAAGCTGATGCCCGACTTCGAGACTATCTTCATGACCCCCAGCGAGGCCTACCGCCATGTGTCGGCCACGCTGGTGCGCGAGATCGCAACGATGGACGGCGACGTTGCCCAATTTGTTTCGCCGATCGTCTTGCACCGCCTGAATGAAAAGCTGGCGGCGCGAGCCAAGGCGGGTTGAGCCGGCGGGAGATGGCACGATGGCCCTGATGATCACCGATGAATGCATCAATTGCGATGTCTGCGAGCCGGAGTGCCCCAACGACGCGATCTCGATGGGCCCGGAGATTTATCAGATCGACCCGGCGCGCTGCACCGAATGCGTGGGCCACCATGCCGAGCCGCAGTGCCAGCAGGTCTGCCCGGTCGAGTGCATTCCGTTCAACCCCGAGTGGCGCGAAAGCCGCGATGAACTGATGGCCAAGTACCAGCGGCTTCAGGCGACCTGACACGAGCTTGCCATCTCCGGCGATCATGATGCTGGTCTTTCCTCTGGATGCAGCATGAATCTCATTCTATGGCGCCATGCCGAGGCGCAGGATGCCGAGCCCGACCTGGCGCGTGAACTCACGGCGCGCGGGCGCAAGCAGGCCGAGCGCATGGCCACATGGCTGCTCGAGCAGTTGCCCGAGCGCCGGCTGGTGCTGTCGAGCCCGGCGAAGCGGACCCGCCAGACCGCCGATGCATTGAACTGCCACTACCGGATCGAACGCAACCTCGCGCCCGATGTCGATGTCGCCAACTATCTCGCGGCCACCGCCTGGCCGGAGGGCCCTGAAGGCTGCGGTGGCACGGTGGTACTGGTCGGACATCAGCCCATGATGGGGCGTATGGTCAGCCTGCTGCTGTGCGGCGAAGAGCAGAACTGGAGCGTGCGCAAGGGTGCTGTGTGGTGGCTCACCACGCGCGAGCGCGAGGGCCGCGGCCAGGTCGTGCTGCGATCGGTGACCAATCCGGAACAGCTCTGATCTGAATTCCACAAGACGGGTTCCCCATGACTGATCCCGGAAAAACGGCTGCCCGCAGCGCCTCGCCCGCGCCTACGGGCGTGGCACGCCGATGCCGCCCGCCGGCAGCCCGGTGGCGCATTACCAGGCGCCGTTCGAGTGCACCGGCAGCCTGCGGCAGGTCAGCCGTGATTCTCGATCCGTCGCAGGCGCTCGATGACGCAGGGGCGGCCAGGGCGCAGTTGGCTCGCGAGTAGGTCGCGACGTTCACTGGCACGGATCATGCACTGCAGCATCTGGCGCTGAAGTCGATCAAATCCCCATTCGCTTGTCTCCGATGCATCATCCCCCGTAGACTCCTGCCGCAGGCGGCGGCGGCTCGAGGGGAGCTGGTCGGGTTTGCGGGCGCGGACACCGGGCCCCATTTGAGGAGTAGACGATGCGGAAGTTTCTGTTCAAGGCCGCTGCGATCGCAGCGGTGGCACTGCTGCCGGCGCTGGCGAGCGCGGGCGCGACCCTCGATACCATCAAGCAGAAGGGCGTGCTGCGTTGTGGCGTGAACACCGGTCTGCTGGGCTTCTCGGCCCCCGACAGCCAAGGCAGGTGGACCGGCATCGATGCCGATTTCTGCAAAGCAGTGGCCGCCGCTATTCTGGGCGACGCCAACAAGGTGCAGTACGTCCCGACCAATTCACAGAACCGGTTCACCGCGCTGCAATCTGGTGAGGTGGACATGCTTTCGCGCAATACCACCTGGACGTCATCGCGCGATTCCACGCTGGGCGCGGTGTTCGCTGGCATCTTGTTCTACGACGGCCAGGGATTCATGGTGAAGAAGTCGAGCAAGATCACCAGTGCTTCACAACTCAACGGCGCCACCATCTGTGTGCAGCCCGGCACCACGACGGAGCTGAATCTGACCGATTATTTCCGCGTCAAGAAAATGAGCTTCAAGCCGGTGGTCATCGCCGAACTCAACCAGATCGAGCAGGCTTTTTTCGCTGGCCGCTGCGACGTCTATACCACCGACCTCTCGGGCCTGGCCGCTACCCGTCTGAAGGCAGCGAACAAAGATGATTATCTCGTCCTGCCGGATGCTATTTCCAAAGAGCCGCTGGGCCCGATGCTGCGCCGAGGCGACTGGGAGTTCTACACGATTGTAAAGTGGGTGCTGTACGGTCTCCTGGAGGCCGAAGAAAACGGTGTCACCCAGGCCAATGTCGACAAGCTCAAGGGCGAAAGCAAAGATCCGCCGATTCAGCGTCTGGTCGGTACTTCAGGCGACGTCGGCAAGGGCATGGGTCTAGACAACGACTGGCTGGTGCGCGCGATCAAGGCGGTCGGCAACTACGCCGAAATGTATAGCCGCAACATCGGCCCGCTGGGCATCGCCCGTGGCCAGAACGCGCTGTGGAAAGACGACGGCCTGATGTACGCGCCGCCAATCCGCTGATCCCGCCACCTGGTTTTCTGACCCTCTACGTTCGCTGCCTGACCAATCTGGAATCTGCCGCATGATCCGCAGCGAACGGGTTCGAGGCATCGTCTACCAGGCGCTGCTGCTGGCGGCTGTCGTCGGGCTGGGCTGGTACCTGATCAGCAACACGCTGCACAATCTCGCGAGCCGCAACATTCAGGTCGGGTTTGGTTTTCTCGCAAAAGAAGCCGGCTTCGAGATTGCCGAGAAGGTGATGGCCTATGAACCAGCCGACAGCTATGGCCGCGCTTTCCTCGTCGGACTCGGCAATACCCTGACGGTGGCGGGCCTCGGGGTGGTGTTCGCCACCCTGCTCGGCTCCCTGGTCGGCCTTGCACGGCTGTCGTCGAACTGGCTGGTCGCTCGACTCGCGTCGGCCTATGTCGAACTGATGCGCAACGTGCCGCTGCTGCTGCAGCTCTTCGTCTGGTATGGCCTGTTCACCGAATTGCTGCCGTCGGTACGTGAGGCGATCACGGTCGGCGACTGGCTGTTCATCAGTCAACGCGGGTTCAGGTTCGCCCTGCCGGCCGCCCATCCGGCCTGGACGGCGGTGAGTTGGGCGCTGCCGGCCGGTGTGCTCCTGTCGCTGGTCTGGCGCGCCATCGCAGCCCGTCGTCAGCGCGCTACCGGGCTGCAGTGGCCGGTCGGGCTGCCGGCGCTGGCGCTGGTGTTTGGTTTGCCGCTGCTGGCGTGGCTGGTGATGGGTGCGCCCACACAGATCGACAAACCCGTGCTCGAGGGTTTTGACTACCAGGGCGGCAAGGTGCTCTCGCCCGAGTTCATGGCCCTGCTGATCGGCCTGTCCACCTACACCGCGGCCTTCATTGCCGAGGTGGTGCGGGCGGGCATCCTGGCGGTTGATCATGGCCAGAGCGAAGCCGCAATGGCCCTGGGCCTGTCGCCGGGGCAGCGCCTGCGCCTGGTGACGCTGCCGCAGGCCCTGCGCGTGATCATCCCGCCAATGACCAGTCAGTACTTGAATCTCGCCAAGAACTCTTCGCTGGCGGTGGCGATCGGCTATCCGGATCTGGTCGCGATCGCCAACACCACGATGAACCAGACCGGCCAGGCCATCGAGGCGATCGCTATTTTGATGGCGGTCTACCTCACCATCAGTCTGAGCATTTCGCTGTTCATGAACTGGTACAACGCCCGTGTGCGGCTCACCGAGCGCTGAGCGATGAGCACCGCGTTCAAACCGCGTATCGGGCCCGTGCAGTGGTTGCGGGTCAATCTGTTTTCATCGCTCGCCAACACGCTGCTGACCGTACTGGTGGTGGCCCTGCTGGCATGGCTGCTGCCCAAGGCGTTGGGGTGGCTCGTCTTCAACGCGGTCTGGGGCAAGCAGCCGATCTCGGCCTGCGATGCAGTCCGCGGATCAGGCGCCTGCTGGGCGGTGGTCTGGGAGAAATTCCGCTTCATGTTCTTCGGCACTTATCCGTATGCCGAACAGTGGCGTGGCGCTCTGGCAATTCTGGCGCTGTGCTCGCTGCTGGTCCTGTCGACCTGGCGGGTCCTGTGGAACTGGTCGCTGGTGCTGATCTGGGTGACCGGCATCGCGCTCACCTTCTGGCTGATGGGGGGAGGTCTTGGCCTCACGCCGGTGCGTACCGAGCAGTGGGGTGGGCTGCCGGTCACACTGATCCTGGCCATCTTCGGTATCGGTTTTGCGTTTCCGCTCGGCGTACTTCTCGCGCTGGGGCGGCGCTCGACGTTGCCGATCGTGCGCTCGCTGTCGGTGATCTACATCGAGGTCGTGCGTGGTGTGCCGCTGATCACGGTGCTGTTCATGGCCTCGGTGATGTTCGCGCTGTTCCTGCCCGAGGGCGTGCGCATCGATCAGCTGCTGCGCGCTCAGGTCGCCATCATTTTGTTCGTGGCGGCGTATCTGGCCGAGGCGGTGCGCGGCGGCCTGCAGGCGGTGTCCAAGGGCCAGTACGAGGCCGCCGAGGCCCTGGGGCTGCCTTACTGGAAAAAAATGGGGCTGGTCATCCTGCCCCAGGCGCTGCGGGTATCGATCCCGCCCATCGTCAACAGTTTCATCTCGCTGTTCAAAGACACCTCGCTGGTAGTCATCATCGCTATCTACGACTTCGCCTACGCGGTAAAAAAATCGGTCGAGACCGACTTCGCCTGGAAAAAATATTTCATCGAAGCCTTTCTGTTTTCGATCCTTATCTATTGGATCTTCTGCTTCGCGATGTCGCGTTATAGCCAGCGCCTCGAGCGCGAGCTGGCGCGTGGCGCCCACCGCTAAGCGTCGAGCCGCGTGTCTGCGCCGCATTTCCCGGAGTCCTTGATGTCAGCCACCGCCAGCAACGCGACCAACGCCAACAACGCCAGCAACGCCGCCGCGCAGCCTGCCATCCGCGTCGAGCGCCTCAACAAGTGGTTCGGTGATTTCCACGTTCTCAAGAACATCGACCTGACCGTCGCCAAGGGCGAACGCATTGTGGTCTGCGGGCCATCAGGCTCGGGCAAGAGCACCCTGATCAGATGCCTGAACCGACTGGAGGTTCACCAGCAGGGGCGCGTCGAAATCAATGGCGTGGAACTCTCCGACGACCTCAAGAACATCGATGCAGTGCGCTCCAACGTGGGTATGGTCTTCCAGCACTTCAACCTGTTCCCGCACCTCACTGTGCTCGA
>JAYVOV010000044.1:0-2795 GCA_043757735.1 Burkholderiaceae bacterium | reverse complement strand
TGGGGCTGGCCGCCGGATTGACGAATGCCTGCTTCAACTGGGGGGTAAGCACCGGCGAAGTGGTGCGGGTCGTCTTGCTGTTCTATCTGATGCCCGTGTGGGCCGTGATCCTCGCGCGGATTCTGCTCGGCGATCGGCTGCGGGTGAGTTCGATCGGCCTGGTTCTGCTGGCGGTCACGGGCGCTGCGATCGTCCTCTGGCAGCCCGGATTCGGCTTGCCCCTGCCCGCCTCGCGCGCAGACTGGCTGGGCGTTGCGGGCGGGATGGGCTTCGCGCTCACCAACGTGCTGCTGCGCCGGCAGGCGTCCGATCCGGCCGCAGCGCGGGCAGCAGCGATGTTTGGCGGCGGCATGATCGTGCCGGCCCTGGTGGCGCTGACAGCAGGCGGCGGCAGCACCGGTGCGCCTTGGCCGACGCTCGAGACCGGTGTCCTCGCGCCGCTCGGCCTGATCGCGATTCTCTTCGTGGCAGCCAACCTCGCGCTGCAATACGGCGCCGCCCGCCTGCCGACGCGCGTCACCGCGGTGGTCATGCTCAGTGAAGTGGTGTTTGCAGCGCTCTCGGCGGTATGGCTGGGTGGCGAGGTGCTGACCGGGCAGAAACTAGCTGGCGCCGCACTGATCGTGGCGGCCAGTCTGTTGTCGGCATGGAACCCGGAGCGGGCCGCCTGAACTGTCCGGCAGCGGAGACTTTGACAAAGTCGGGCTAAACTGGGCGCCAGGCGGCCTGCACCGCCTGCTCGCGGACCTTGAACATGATCTCGAGAACGCCCTGATGTTCCCCGGCATGGCAGGGCGGCCCCCAGCCGGAATCGGCCATGAAACGGATTCATTTGAGGTCTTGGCAGACCAGCTCGAACAGTTCAGCGAGCGCTCGATTGCGAGTCGTTGATGGATCGCAGGCCGGCTAGTGCAATCACGGCTCGACTCAGTCACGGCTCGACTCAGTCACCATCGAGCAGCCGGCCAAGATCACCGACCAGCGTCGCGGGACCCTGCCCATGTTTGACGAACAGCCGAATCCGACCTTTGGGGTCAAATACATAGCTGCCCGCGGTGTGGTCCATCGAGTAGATGTTCGGCGCGCTGCCGGGTGCCTTCTGGTAGAAGACCTTGAACTCCTTGGCCACCGCGGCAGTCGCAGCCGCGTCGCCATACAAACCCAGAAACCGTTTGTCGAAGGCCGGCACGTATTGCGCCAGCAGCGCCGCAGTGTCGCGTTCGGGGTCGATGGTGACAAACAGCACCTGGACCTGATCGGCCCGCGGTCCGAGCTGGCGCATGACTTCGGCCATTTCGCTCAAGACGGTCGGACAGACGTCCGGGCACTGCGTGAACCCGAAGAACATCACCACCACTTTGCCTTTGAAGTCCGCGAGCGTGCGCGGCTTGCCGGTGTGATCGGTGAGCGCAAACGAGCGGCCGAAATCGGCGCCGGTCACGTCGGTGTTGACGAACCCGGCCTTGCCCTTCTGACAAGCGGCCAGGCCGGCACCCAGCCCGAGGGCAACGAGCGCCCCGATGAGCTGACGACGTGGCAGGAGAAAACGGGCAGCGATCATCTGAGTGGCCAGGCCTTCAGGTAATGATCGATGAGCAGCGCACCGAACAGTGCGGCCAGATAAAAGATCGAATATCCGAAGGTGCGCCGCGACAGAGCATCTGAATAGTTGCGCCACAGGCGCCAGGCGTAGGACAGAAACACGCCGCCCAGGATAAGGGCGCTCACGAGATAGAACCAGCCGCTCATGCCGATGAGAAACGGCAGCATGGTCGTTGCCAGAAGCAGAAAGGTGTACAGCAGGATGTTCAGGCGGGTGAACTCGCCGCCATGCGTCACCGGCAGCATCGGCAGGCCAGAGAGCCGGTAGTCTTCGACGCGATAAAGTGCAAGCGCCCAGAAGTGTGGCGGAGTCCAGACGAACACGATCAGGAACAGCACCAGCGCCGGCGCGGTGACTTCATTGGCCACCGCTGTCCAGCCGAGCAGTGGGGGCATCGCGCCGGACGCGCCGCCGATCACGATGTTTTGCGGCGTAGCCGGCTTCAGGATGACGGTGTAGATCACCGCGTACCCGACAAAAGTGGCGAGGGTCAGCCACATCGTCAGCGGATTGACGAACGCGTACAGCAGCCAGCCACCCAGGCCGCCCAGCATCCCGGCGAAAGCCAAGGTACCGGTGATACTGACCTGACCGCGGGCCAGCGGCCGCGCCCGGGTGCGCGCCATGCGCGCGTCGATCCCGCGCTCGATCAGGCAATTGAACGCGAAGCCCGAAGCCGCCAGCAGGGAGATCCCGGCCAGACCGAATACCAGCACCGTCCAGGGCACCGATTGATCGGACGCCAGCAGCATGCCGATCAACGCGCAAAACGCGGCGAGCAAGACGATACGCGGCTTGGTGAGCGCAAGGTAATCGAGCGCCACGCGGCGCAGGTCGATGGGGCTGGTGGGTTGGGCGTGCATCCGAAGGTTTGTGCTGGGAGTGTTCCGGTCGAACGAACCCGTTCAGACCCTGTAACCGGCCTGCCGGGCGCGAAAGTTTAGCACCAGCGCCAGCGCCAGCAGCACAGCCGCCCCGCCATTGTGGGCAACCGCCACCGGCAGCGGCAGGCTGAACCAGATGTTCGAGAGCCCCAGCGCCCATTGCACGGCAAGCATGAGCAGCAAGGACAGACCCAGCGCGCCAACGCCAGGCGTGCGCAGGGTACGCCATCCGACCCAGCCGACCAGCAGCGCGACCACAACCGCCCCGATACGATGAGACAGGTGGATAGCGGTGAGCGCCGCCATGG
>JAYVOV010000043.1:0-2798 GCA_043757735.1 Burkholderiaceae bacterium | reverse complement strand
CCAGTGTGCCGTTTCTGTGGGTGATCCCGCTGGCGCTCTACCTGCTCACCTTCATCCTGTGCTTCGATCACCCCCGCTGGTACAAGCGCGGCCTGTTCCTGCTGCTGCTGGCGGCGGCGGTGCCGGCGATGGCCTGGTTTATCGGTTCGCTGAACCTGCACGTGGCCGTGCCGCTCTATTTTGCAGGCCTGTTCGTGGCCTGCATGGCCTGCCACGGCGAGCTGGCATCGCTCAAGCCCGACCCCAGCCACCTGACCCGGTTCTATCTGATGATTTCGGTCGGCGGGGCGCTGGGCGCGGTGCTGATCGCGATCGTCGCGCCCCTGACCCTGCCCGGCTACTTCGAACTCGGCATCGTGCTGGTGCTGCTCGCCGGCCTGCTCGCCATTCGCCTGCAGGGTGCGACCAGCGTGCTGGCGATCGGCGTCACGGCGGCTTCGCTGGTGCTGGTGGTGCGTGGCGGCATGGACTACACCGATGGCATCCGGACGATGGCGCGCGATTTCTATGGCGTGGTCCGCACCCGCGACTGGCAAGAACCAACGCCTTACCGGACGATGCTCCATGGCGCGATCATGCACGGCGGCCAGCTGCTGGGGCCAAAATACAAAAACGTGCCGGCCGACTACTTCAGCCCGGGCTCGGGTTATGGGCGGGTTTTTTCGACACTCAATGAGCTGTACCCCAAAGAGCCGCGCGCCATCGGGGTGATCGGGCTGGGTGCCGGTGTGCTGGCCGCCTATGGTCGTGCGGGCGACTCGATGGTGTTCTACGAGATCAGCCCACGGGTGGTCGACATCGCACGGCAGGAGTTTTCGCTGCTCGCCGACAGCGCGGCCAAGATCGACGTGGTGATGGGCGACGGCCGTCTGTCGCTGGAGCGTGAGGCACCCCGCCGCTTCGATCTGATGGGCATCGATGCGTTTTCGGGCGACTCGATCCCCATGCATCTCATCACCCGCGAGGCCATGGCCTTGTATGCGCGCCACCTCAAGGACGATGGCGTGATCGTCTTTCAGGCAACCAACCGGTTTGTGAATCTGCCGCCGGTCATCAAGCGGCTCGCCGCCGAAGTGGGCATGCACGCGGTGCTGGTGTCGGACACTCCTCCCGCAGCCGACGACTTCACCTACTGGTACTCGTCGACCGATCAGGTGGTCGTGTCGCGTAATCGCGAACTGCTCAAGAGCGGCGCACTCGGCAAGGGCGCCATAGACATAGCCGACATTCCCGGCCTGCCGACATTCACCGATGCGCACCACAACCTGATCCGGATTTTGAAGTAACGCGGGCGACTGGGCAGGCCGCGCGCCGGGGCTCGCACCTGCGCCGCGCACAGCCGCCTGCGACCCTTCATCGCGGCACAGTGACCGACCGTCGTGTAACGGTGACGATACCGACAGCAGCGGCAGCGGGCTGGCTACCATTGATCGGGCGTGCGCCTGCCTCGCTTAATCCGCTGGCAATGCCTGGTTTTTCAACGATTGAGGCCGGCACGGCCAGCATTACAATTGCGCGATCGAACTCACAACGGTCCGCGCGACCACAGAGGTCTGCCGCCAATGAACCGCTCACTTTTATGCCTGACCTTACTGGCCGTTCTCGCCTGCCTGGCTGCGCCTAGTCTCGCCCAGCCGAGCAGCCCGCGGCTGGATCGAATCAAATCCGCCGGGCAGGTCCGCGTGTGCATCTGGCCGGACTACTACGGCATCACTTTCCGCAACCCGAAGAATGGCGAGTTGTCGGGTATCGACGAGATCCTGTCGGCGCAGTTCGCGCGCGATCTTGGCGTCAAGGTGAACTACATCGATTCCAGCTTTCCAAACTTCATTGCAGACCTTCTGGGCGACCGCTGCGACGTCGCGATGTTCGGCGTGGCAATGCTTCCCGAACGCGCGACCAGGATTCGATTTTCACAGCCGTATCTGCGCAGCGACATCTGGGCAGTGACCACCAAGACTCATCCGTCGATTCACAGCTGGTCGGATATCGACAAGGCCGGGCATGTGGTGGGCGTGCAGTCGGGCACCTTCATGGAGCCTGTCATGAAAAATACGCTCAAATTCGCCGAATTGAATCTGGTCAAATCGCCCAACACCCGCGAGCGTGAACTGCAGGCTGGGCGAATCGACGTGTTCATGACCGACTTCCCGTACAGTCGGCGCGTGCTCGACAACGCCAACTGGGCGCGCGTGATCGCGCCCGAAAGGCCGCTCAGCCCGCTGGGCTACGCCTACGCAGTGGCGCCGGGCGACGACGCTTGGCTGGCCAGAGTCGACAAATTCGTGGCCGACGTCAAACGCGATGGCCGACTGCTGAGCGCGGCCAGGGCGTTCAATCTCGATCCAATCGTCATCACACAATAAGCCTGGCCGAGCCGACACCCGTGAACTTCTTTCCAAGCCTGCGGCTCGAATCCGCAATCCGGCTGGGCGGAGTCCTGTTTGCAGCCATCGTGGCGGCCGCCACCCTGGCGCACGTGCTCTCGCTCGAGAGCACGATCGAGACCGAAGTTCAGGGCCGGGCGAAAAGTTTGTCCCGGATCCTCGCAAAAGAGGTCAACCGGAGTTTGGGGGCGATTCAGACCAACACCGAACAGATCGAAGAGTCCTTGCGCACCGCGCTTCAAAAGGGCGATCTGGTCGCGATGCAGGCGGTGCTCGAATCGGCCACGCGGATGAACTCAATCGTGCGTGAACTCGCGCTTGTCGAGCGCGACGGCAACATCGTTGCCTCGTCGAAGCGGCGCGACAAACCGATGAAGCTGATCGGCTACGATTTTCTCACCCAAGCGCACG
>JAYVOV010000042.1:0-10379 GCA_043757735.1 Burkholderiaceae bacterium | reverse complement strand
TTGGTTGTGAGACGGGTCGGGCCGCGCATCTTGAGGCCCTTCAGGTCGCCGACCGATTTGATCTGCTTGTCCTTGGTATGAAAGACGCCCGGGCCGTGCACATGCAGGGCGATCACGTGAACATCCTTGAACTCGTCCCTGGCATTGGCCTGGACGTAGTCCCACATTGCGCGCGAGGTGGCCTCGGCGTTGGTCATCATGAACGGCAGCTCGAACACCTCGGTGCGCGGCATCCGGCCCGGCGTGTTGCCCACCAGAGTCCAGACCACGTCGACCACGCCGTCCTTGGCCTGGTCGTACAGGTTGAAGGGCGTGCCGCCCAGCTGCATTGATGGATACCGCTCGAACTTGATGCGCCCGCCGGAGTCTTTTTCGACCTTGTCCATCCAGCCGGTATGCATGTCCTTCCAGACATTGGACTGCGACGACATGAAGGTGTGGAACTTCAGGGTCACGGTCTGGGCCAGGACCGAACCGACACTGGTCAAGGCCAGGGCGGCGCCCAGCGCCAGGTGCTTGAGCTTCATTATTTGTCTCCTATCGGGTGGCGGAACATGGATGCGTTCTCGACCTTCCATTGTAGAGCGTGAAACGGGGCCCCGACCGCTCAGCGGTCGCAGACCGCCTGCACGCTGGTACGACTGCAGAGAATGTCCTGCACACCGATACCAGAGGTTCGACGACTCTCACGTGACCCGTATCGATGGCTGCACCCAATCCGCAAGAGGCGATTCGTCACATGCGCCAGGACGTCGTCGAGTCTTCTTCGGGCATCTTGTTTGTATTCGGCACGCTGCTGTTCGCATTCGCCGTCGCGCGCAGCGTGGCGCTGGACGGCCGCCTGGTGCCGGCCCAATGCCTGCTCTACAGCTTGTCGGCGGTCACTTATCTGTCGCGGCAGCGATTGTCGGTGGAGTGGCAGGCGATGCTGCTGCTCGGCCTTCTGGCCGCCGCCGCCGCCATCGCCCTCGTCAGCTACGGACTGGCCAGCCAGGCGGTCGTGATCCTGTTCGGCATGATCTTCCTGGCAACCACGATCTTCGGACCGCAGGCGGGCGCCTGGGCCTGCGGCGTCGGGGTTGCGCTGCTGGCAGCAGGGCTGACCGCCCTCAGCCTGGAGTGGCTGCACCATGATCTCAACGCCGCCGAATACCTGACCCGTCCCGTGGCCTGGCTGTCGGCCATGGCAACCCTGGCTGCCCTGTCGATGATCATCCGTTCGCAGACCGCGCAGCTCACGGCTCGCATGGTGTCGCTGTGGCATGAGCAGGAACTGCGCGCCACTGCCCTGCACGAAGCCAACGACAAGCTGCGCACCGAAGTCGTGGAACGCACCCGCGTGGAGTCCTCGCTGCGCGAGCGAGAGCAGAGCTACCGAGACCTTTTTTCCCTCTCTCCCGATGCGGTGTTCGTGGTCCATTCCGGCGTCATCACCGATCTGAATGCCGCAGCCCTCGTGCTGTTGCGGGTATGGCAGCCGGAGAAGGCGATTGGCACCCGTTTCGGCGCCTGGGTCGGTGGTCTCGATGCGCAGGACGGCGAAACGACGATCGGCTCGGCCGAATCGGCCCTGCAGCATGGCCCGCCGACCATGGCCGGCACCGACACCAGTTCACGCGGTCGCGAGGTGCGGCTGCACGCGGCCGACGGCGGCGACCGGGTCGCCGAGCTGCGGGTCGCCCGGGTGAGGATCGACGGGCAGCCGGCGATCCTCGCCACGCTGCGCGACATCACCGACCGCAAGAAGGCCGACGCCCGAGTGATGCGGCTGGCACAACACGATGCGCTCACCGACCTGCCCAACCGGTCGCTGCTCGAGACCCGCCTGGCCCAGGCGCTGCTCGATGCATCACGCCGGCGACGCCGAGTTGCGGTGATGTTCATCGATCTCGACCGGTTCAAGACGATCAACGACACGCTCGGCCACAGCACGGGCGACCAGCTCCTGATCGAGGTCGGCCGGCGCCTGACCTCGGTGTGCCGTCCGCGCGACCTGCTGGCCCGGCTGGGCGGTGACGAGTTCGTGCTGCTGCTGGGCGATATCGACAACCTGGATGACGTCACTGCCGTTGCCGAACGGGTACTGGCCGCCCTGCGCGAACCGGTGCGCCTGGAACGCTACGAACTGACCGCCACGCCGTCGATCGGCATCAGCACTTTCCCCGATGACGGCCAGGACGGCGCCACGCTGCTCAAGCACGCGGACGCGGCGATGTATCACGCCAAGTCCGCCGGCCGCAACACCTACCGCTACTTCCTGCCGCAGATGAACAAGGCGGCGCTCGATCGCATCGCACTCGAACAGAAGCTGCGCAATGCGCTCAAGGACGATGCCTTCGAGGTGCACTACCAGCCGCAGGTCGACCGCGACGGCCGATTCGTCGGCATGGAAGCCCTGCTGCGCTGGACCCTGCCGGTCGAGGGATCGATCGCACCGGATCGATTCATTCCGATCGCCGAAGAAATCGGTCTGATCGTCCCGCTCGGCGAATGGGTGCTCGATCGCGCGTGCCGGCAGGCCCGCCTGTGGCTGGACGCTGGCATGCCGCGTTTTCGGATCTCGGTGAACCTGTCGCCGGCGCAGTTGCGCAACCATGACTTCCTGGCCAGCGTCGAGCGCATCGTGCAGCGCCATCGTGTGCCACCCTCGGTGATCGAACTGGAGATCACCGAGTCGGCCGCGATGGAGAACCCGCAGGAAGCGATCCAGGTGCTGGCCGGCCTCAAGAAGCTGGGCCTGATGCTGGCCATCGACGACTTCGGTACCGGCTACTCGTCACTGTCGTACCTGAAGCTGTTTCCGATCGATCACCTGAAGATCGACCGGTCTTTTGTCCGCGACCTGGTCGAGGACCCGAATGACCGCGCCATCGCGCAGGCCACCATTGCCCTGGCGCACAGCCTGGGACTGCGAGTCATCGCCGAAGGCGTCGAGACAGAAGAGCAGGCCCGCATGCTCGCCGACTTCAACTGCGATGAAATGCAGGGCTACCTGTTCGGGCGGCCGATGCCGATCGACAAGCTCGAGGCCATGGTCCGCGACGAGTTCAGCGTCTCGAAAGTCTGACCGCGCGCGCGCGGCGAGGTCTGACCGCGCGCGCGGCGAGCGCGGCGAGCGCGGCGAGCGTGGCGCGCGCGCGGCCGCTCGCAAGCCCTACCATGACGGGTTTCCACTCGACCATGAGGAACCTGCCATGCCTTTTGCACACTCTGATGGCGCGCGCATTTACTGGCGGCTCGACGGCCGGCCAGACAAACCGCCGCTGGTCATGGTCAGTTCACTGGGTTCCGACCACGCGATGTGGAATCCGGTGCTGGCCGGCCTGGAACGCCATTTCCACGTGCTGCGCCTCGACAAGCGCGGCCACGGCGCCTCGGACGTGCCCGATGGCGAGTACTCGATCGCCCAGCTCGGCCGCGACGCGCTGGCCTGTGCCGACGCCGCCGGCTTCGAGCGCTTTCACTACGCCGGGCTGTCGATCGGTGGCATGGTCGGCATGTGGCTGGCGCAGAACGCCGCCTGGCGCCTCGACCGCGTGGTGCTCTCGAACACCACCTCGCGGGTCTTGCCCGGGGCCTACGACGAACGCATCCGGCTGGTGCTCACGCAGGGCATGGGCGCGGTAGCCGACATGGTGATCGGCCGGTTCTTCAGCCCCGCCTATGCGGCCCGGCAAACCATCCACTACAGCACGGTCCGCAAAACGCTGCTGTCGATCGATCCGCGCGGTTACGCAGGCTGCTGCGCGGCGATCAGCAGCATGACGATCGCCGCCGGCCTGCCTGGCATTGCAACCCCGACGCTCGTCATCTCCGGCACCCACGACCCGGCCACCCCGGTCGAACGCGGCCGTGAAATCGCCGCCAGCATTCCCGGCGCGGCCCATCTGGAGCTGCCGACCGCTCATTTCGGCCACGCCGAGCGCCCCGTCCGCTGGCTGGACAGCACTGTGCGATTCCTTAACAGCACCGCATAGGAGGATTTCGTCAGTCAGCCTGGCCTATACTCCGTCGCCCCGAGTCGAGCCGGCGCGGGCGCTGATACGGACGGGAGACAGCGGTGGACAGACTCTTCGACAAGCTGGCCAAAGGATGCGCGATCCTGGCCGGCGTGGTGGTGGTGTTGATCACCCTGATCACCACCTGGAGCATCGTCGGCCGCTGGCTGTTCGGCAATCCTGTTCTCGGTGACACTGAAATCGTCGAGTTCGGCATGGCGGTGGTCGTGGCCGGCTGCCTGCCCATCTGCCAATGGCGCGGCGACAACATCACCGTCGACTTCTTCACCAGCGGTGCCGCGCCGCAGACGCGGGCACGACTCGACCGCATGGGCGCCCTGATGGTCGGCCTGATGATGGGCGTGATCGCCTGGCGAACCGGTGTCGGTGCGCTCGATCAGAAGAACTCGGGTTCACTGACGATGCTGCTGCAATGGCAGGAGTGGATCGCGTATGCCGCAATGACGCCACCGCTGGCGATCACCGCCTGCATGGGCCTGTACACCGGCCTGACCGGGCGCAACGGCGCCCCCGATACCGCAGGTTTCGGCGACGACCCGGTCGCAGCCGTACCGATCACGGAGACCCTGGCATGAGTCCCCTGGTAATCGCGTTGATTCTGTTCGTGCTGATGCTCGTGATGATGGCTGTGCGCGTGCCCATCGCGGTCGCGATGTTCATCGCCGGCGCACTGGGCTATCTCTGGATGGCCGGCTGGTCGCCGCTGGTCAGCCACCTGAAGACCTATGCCTACGCCCGGTTTTCCAGCTACGACCTGTCGGTCATCCCGCTGTTCCTGCTGATGGGCCAGTTCGCCACCCAGGGCGGCCTGTCGCGCGCGCTGTTCAAGTTCGCCGCGGCGCTGCTGGGCGGCTATCGCGGCGGTCTGGCCATGGCGGCAGTGGGCGCCTGCGCGGCGTTCGGGGCGGTCTGCGGATCATCGGTGGCAACGGCCGCGACGATCGGCTCAGTCGCGCTGCCCGAAATGCGCCGGCACGGTTATTCCGGCCGCCTGGCAACCGCCACAGTGGCGGCGGGCGGCACGCTGGGCATCCTGATCCCGCCGTCGGTCGTGCTGGTGATCTATGCCATCCTGACCGAGCAAAACATCGCCAAACTGTTTGCCGCCGCCTTCATCCCGGGCCTGATCGCGATGGTCGGCTACATGATCGCGATCGCAGTCTACGTCCGGGTGGTCCCCGGCCAGGCGCCCGAGAACGATTCATTCTCGCGCGCGGAACTCTGGAGCAGCGCGATCGGCGTATGGCCGGTGCTGGCAATTTTTCTGACCGTCTTCGGCGGCATCTACGGCGGGGTGTTCACGCCCACCGAGGGTGCAGCGGTCGGTGCGGCGGCAACGTTTTTCACCGCCGCGGCGCGGCGCGAACTCACGGTGGAAAAGTTTAAACTGAGCTTCTACGCCACTGCGCAGGCCTCGGCGATGATATTCATGATCTTCCTGGGTGCCGACATGCTCAACTCGGCGATGGCCCTGACGCAGGCCCCCAATCAGCTGGCCGCCGCGGTCAGTGCCCTGGGCTGGCCGCCCTATGGCGTCGTCGCCGGCATCCTGGTGTTCTATGTGCTGCTCGGCTGCGTGATGGACGAGCTGTCGATGATCTTGCTCACCATCCCTATCTTCTTCCCGCTCGTCATGGCGCTCGACTTCGGCCTGAAGCCCGACGAGACCGCAATCTGGTTCGGCATCCTGGTTCTGATGGTCGTGGGAATCGGCCTGATCGCCCCGCCCGTGGGCTTGAACGTCTATGTGGTCAATGGCATGGACAAGCGCACACCGATCGCCGAGAGTTACCGCGGCGTGGTGCCGTTCCTGATCACCGATTTCATCCGCACCGGCCTGCTGCTCGCATTCCCGACCATTTCTCTTTACCTCGTCCGGCTGATGAACTGATGGAAGACTTGACCCCCCGGCAGGCCCATGCGTTCCTGCACACCAAGCCCGATGCCCTGTTCATCGACTGCCGCAGCGAGGCCGAGTATTTTTTCGTCGGCCACTCGGAGGGGGCGGTTCTCGTGGCCTGGGCCGAAGCGCCCGACTGGGAAATCAACCCGCACTTCGTGAGCGAGGTCCGCAAACTGGTGAGCCATTCCATCGACCGGCCGGTCGTCATCATCTGCCGCAGCGGCAATCGCTCGGTCGACGCGGCGCGCGCCCTGGAGGCAGCCGGATTCACACGCGTGATCAACGTGCTGCACGGCTTCGAAGGACCCCTGGACGAAAAACATCATCGGGGCCGGATCAGCGGCTGGCGCTTCGACGAGCTGCCCTGGGAGCAGCTCTAAGCGGCTGGCAGCGCCCACCCCTGGCCGGGTCGTCGCGCCGCTGAAAACGGCACAATAAGGCACGAGACGCGACGAGTCCCGGCTTGCGCCGCCCCAACTCTCCCGGAGACAACCCATGACGCAACCCAAAGACCCGACCATGAGAATCGAAACCATTGCAGTTCACGGCGGCTACACGCCAGATCCGACCACCAGGGCTGTCGCCGTTCCCATCTACCAGACGGTGGCCTACGCGTTCGACGACACCCAGCACGGCGCCGACCTGTTCGACCTGAAGGTGGCGGGCAATATCTACAGCCGCATCATGAATCCCACTAACGCCGTGCTGGAGGCCCGTGTGGCGGCGCTCGAGGGCGGCATCGGCGCGCTCGCGGTGGCCTCCGGCATGTCGGCCATCGCCTACGCGATCCAGACGATCACCGAAGCCGGCGACAACATCGTTTCAGCATCGACCCTGTACGGCGGCACCTACAACCTGTTCGCGCACACGTTTCCGCAGATGGGCATCGAGACCAGGTTCGCCGACGCCCGCGACCCGGCGTCCTTCGCGGCGCTGATCGACGCGCGGACCAAGGCCATCTACTGCGAGTCGGTGGGCAATCCGCTGGGCAACGTGACCGATCTGTCGGCGCTGGCCGATGTGGCCCACGCGCATGGCGTGCCGCTGATCGTCGACAACACCGTGCCCAGCCCGTATCTGTGCCGCCCCTTCGAACACGGCGCCGATATCGTTGTGCACTCTTTGACCAAGTACCTGGGCGGTCATGGCACCAGCATCGGCGGCGCGATCGTCGACAGCGGCAAGTTTCCCTGGGCCAAGCACAAAGCACGGTTCAAGCGTCTCAACGAACCCGATGTCAGCTATCACGGGGTGGTCTACACCGAGGCGCTGGGCGCGGCTGCCTACATCGGACGTGCCCGTGTAGTGCCCCTGCGCAACATGGGCGCCGCACTGAGCCCCATGAACGCATTCCAGATTCTTCAGGGCATCGAGACGCTGGCCCTGCGCATGGACCGCATCTGCGAGAACGCCGTGGCGATCGCCAAGCACCTCGAGGCACACCCCAAGGTGGCCTGGATCAACTACGCGGGCTTGCGCGACCATCCGGACCATGAACTGGTGCACAAGTACATGGGCGGACGGGCGTCCGGGCTGATCAGCTTCGGCGTCAAAGGCGACGACAGCCTGCGGGCCGGCGGGCGCTTCCAGGACGCGCTCAATCTGTTCACCCGTCTGGTCAATATCGGTGATGCGAAGTCGCTGGCCTGCCATCCGGCCAGCACCACGCACCGCCAGCTCAACACCGAGGAGCTGGCCAAGGCCGGCGTCAAACCCGAGATGGTCCGACTGTCGGTCGGCATCGAGCATATCGACGACCTGCTGGCCGATCTCGACCAGGCGTTGGCGGCGGCCTGACCCGATGGCGATCCAGTGGTTCCCCGGCCACATGCACCTGACGCGCAAGGCGATCGCCGAGCGCATCAGGGACATCGACGTCGTCATCGAACTGTTGGACGCACGCCTGCCGGGTTCCAGTGCCAACCCGATGCTCGCCGAAATGACGGGTCACAAGCCAACCCTCAAAGTGTTGAACAAGCAGGACCTGGCAGACCCCGAGCGCACTGTTTTGTGGCTGGCGCATTACAACGCCCTGCCGGGAGTGCGCGCGATCGGCATGGACGCCAGCGTGCCGGCGCCGGCCCGCGCACTGGTCACCGCTTGCCACGGCCTTGCGCCCACTCGCGGCGGCATGGACAAACCCATGCGGGTGCTGGTCTGCGGCATTCCCAATGTCGGCAAGTCGACGCTGATCAACACCCTCAGGGGCAAACGCGCGGCCAAGACCGGCGACGAGGCGGGCATCACCAAGCTCGAGCAGCGCATCGAGATCGCCAGCGACTTCATTTTGTACGACACGCCCGGCCTGCTGTGGCCGCGCATCATCGTGGCCAAGAGCGGCTACAACCTGGCGGCCAGCGGCGCGATCGGCCGCAACGCCTTCAATGAAGAAGAGGTCGCGCTCGAGCTGATGGACTACCTGCGCCAGCACTACGCGCAGGTGCTGGAGGCGCGCTACAAACTGCAGGGTGCCGCCGGCCTGAGCGATGAAGCATTGCTCGAAGCAATCGGCCGCAAGCGCGGCGCGCTGCTGAGCGGCGCGAAAGTCAACCTGCAGAAAGCAGCAGAAATCGTCATCCACGAGTTCCGCGCCGGCAGCATGGGCCGCACCACGCTGGAGACGCCAGAAGAATTCTCGCAATGGCTGGCAGCAGGCCAGAAAGTCGATGCCGAGCGGCAGCTCAAGGCCGATGCGATCGAGCAGGCCCGGCTGGCGCGAAAGGAAAAGAACCCGCGTCTGGCGCGCAAGGCCTGAGGGCCCACGCCCCACCGCAGTGCAGCGCAGCGCAGCGCAGCGCAGCGCAGAAACTACTAACCCAGGAGACAGCTTTGCCTATTCGAATCATCGGCATGATCGGTGTCGACCCGCCCCGCGGCAACACCCTGCACGTGATCGCCGGCGGTATTTCCCCGAGTTTTGTTGCCGATTTCTCCAGGGCTCACGAAGCAGCCGGATTCGATCTGGTGCTGGTCGGCTACTACTCCAGTTCGGCTGACGGCTTCGGCGTTGCGTCCTACGCGGCGGCCCATACCAAAACGCTCGGCTACCTGATTGCACACCGGCCCGGCGTCATGGCGCCCACGCTGGCCGCACGCACCATCGCCACCTTCGACGCACTCTGGGGCGCTCGCCTGGCGATGCACATCATCGCCGGCGTCACCGACGAAGACATGCAGCGCGATGGCGATTTCACACCAAAGGACGTGCGCTACGAGCGGGCCTCGGAGTATCTCGAGGTGATGCGCAAGACCTGGACCGCGACGGCGCCCTTCGATCACGAGGGTCGCTTCTATCGGCACCGTGACGTCCGTTCTGATGCGAAGCCGCTGCAGCAGCCCTGCCCGGAGCTGTTTTTCGGCGGGTCGTCGGACGGTGCGCTCGAGATGGGCGCACGTCATTGCGATGTTTTCGCCATGTATGGCGAGCCGCTGGCCGAAACCGCCGAGCGCATGGCCCAGTTTCGTGCCATGGCGGCCTCGTATGGACGGCCCGCGCCGCGCTTCAACATGTCATTTCGACCGATCCTGGGCAGCACCGAGGGCGAGGCCTGGGACAAAGCCCGCACCGTGCTGCACGATCTCGAGCACACCAGTTCGCTGCCGAACCGCGCCATGGATAAATCGGCCGAGCGGCTGGTCGAAATCGCCGCCCGCGCGGACGTTCATGACGAACGCCTCTGGATGCCGGTGGCCGCGTTGTCAGGCGGCCGCGGCAACTCCACCTGCCTGGTCGGCACCGCCGAGCAGGTCGCCCAGGCCATGCTCAAATATTACGAACTGGGCATCACGTCGTTCCTGATCCGCGGCTTCGACCCGGTGGCCGACGTGACCGAATACGGGCGCGAACTCATCCCGCGTCTGAAAGAAGGCGCGCTGGCGCGCGACCGCAAAACCGGAAAGTCTGCACCGGTTTGAGCGCCTTCCAGGTCGACGTTGCAACGGCTACCAGATCGCCCTGCTCATCGACCAGTTCGGCCGAGAGATACCAGATGCCGCACCCGCACCCGCACCCGCACCCGCACCCGCCAGATGCTGCGCCCGTGCCCGTGCCGCGGGAACTTTCCCGTGCAGCGCAGGGGCTCGAGCCAGACCGTGCTCACTTGCCGGCCGCCGGCGCAGGCGGCGTTTCGACGAAGCGACGCAGCAGCGTGGCAACCTGCGCCGGGCAATCGACGTTGGGCGAATGGCCTTCGCCATGCCAGACATGCAGGCCGGTGCCCTTGGGATACATCGCCCAGGTGGCCAGCATGTTTGCCAGCGGGATGGTCGCATCGCGATCGCCCGCCGCCAGCAGCACCGGCATCGTCAGCGCCTTCACTCGATCGGCAAGACGCAGCTGCATCATCGAACGCATCGAGCCGCGCAGACGGCGCTCGGGCGCTGCCGCGGTGTCCTGATTCAGCAGGCGCAGCTGCTCGGGATCAAAGCCCTCGCCACCACGCGCTCCGATCGCGTCG
>JAYVOV010000041.1:0-2805 GCA_043757735.1 Burkholderiaceae bacterium | reverse complement strand
GCATGGAAAACAGCGCTTCTTCGAGAAGGTATTCCCAGTAGCCGGCGAACTCGCGCTTGTCGCTCAGTTTGGCTTTCAGGCAGTGGCGGCGACCGCCGTGGCCAACGACGTAGACGGTGTCGTCGACACGTGCCTGCGCCGCGCTGCCGCGCGCAAGGGCGGGTGCGCCCAGGGAGCCGAGCGCGCGGATCAGGCCGAATCCGGTCGCCTGATCGTAGGCGAGCGGATAACCCGGCACGACCACTCCCTTGTTGGAGGTGAGCCAGATGCTCTGCGCCTCGGTGATCAGGTAGCCGATGGTGAGCACAACGCCTTCGTCGCGGATCACGATGCCGTTGCCGCCGCGATCGGTGCCGAGCAGCGGCGCGGTGAAGGCATCTTCCGGAATTTCTGCGCGGATCTTGACCATCGAATTGAAGGTCTTTTCGAGGTCGAACGCGAGCTCGGCCTGCTTGGGTTGCAGGTCGGCCGGAAAGGACCAGTCTTCAGTGTCAGGCATACGCCAGTGTAAGGGATTTGGACGGCGTGGCCGGGCGGTTCGCGAAGCATGGCCCCTCTTCATGAAGCGCCGGCACGCCGAAAATGCCGCCGCGGGCGTCCGCGAAGCGTGAGGCTGCGTCGGGGGTTGCCGCATCGGTATCGGCTCAGTGCGCGCTGCGAACGCTTT
Organism: Burkholderiaceae bacterium; assembly: GCA_043757735.1. Classification (GTDB taxonomy): domain Bacteria; phylum Pseudomonadota; class Gammaproteobacteria; order Burkholderiales; family Burkholderiaceae_E; genus Quisquiliibacterium. The sequence continues at coordinate 2,138 of JAYVOV010000041.1, read as the reverse complement.
GCGGTGTGAACCCGACGCGTCAGAATGGCCAGCCCGCGCACCATCCTGAAGGAGTGCATGTTGTCGACCGAGATCGAAATCAAGCTGCAGGTGCCGGTCCATGCGCGGTCGCGGCTGGAGGCGGCAGTCGCCGCCGGCAGGTCGCAGCGCACCCATCTGCAGGCGACTTACTTCGACACCGCTGATCGGCGTCTGGCCGCCGCGGGAATCGCGCTGCGCCTTCGCAAGGAAGGCCGTCGGCTGGTGCAGACGGTCAAAGCGGCGGGCAAGGGACTGATGGAGCGGCTGGAGCACAACGTCGACATTGGACCGGCTGCGCTGCAGGTTGCCGGCGATGCTGCCCTGATCGACCCGCGCCGGCACACCGGTACGCCTGCCGGCGAGTTGCTCGAGCGTGTTCTGGCCGTGCGACCGGGCGAACGCGCGGTGTCCTTGATCGCGGTGTATCGAACCGACATCTGGCGTCGGCACCGAGCGCTTCGGACAAACAATGGCACGGTCGAAGTCGCCTATGACCGCGGCGTGATCATCGCTGGCGAGCGCCGGCTGACGGTGAGCGAACTCGAGATCGAACTGCTGCGCGGCAAGCCTGAAGCCGTGATCGACGTGGCCCGGCGTTGGGCGTCACGTCATGGTTTGTGGATCGACGTGCGCAGCAAGGCTGAACGAGGCGAGCGTCTGGCGCGGCAGGAGGCCTTCGGCGCGCCGATCATGTCGGCGACAGTGAATCTGCGCAGATCAGATTCGCCCGCAAAGGCGCTTCAGGCACTGCTCGGCGGCGGTCTCGCCGAGGTTCTGAGAAATGCCAGCCAGATCTCGAGTGGTTCCTACGATGACGAGCACGTTCACCAGATGCGCGTCGGTCTGCGGCGCCTGCGTACCGCATTGCGCTTGTTCGAAGGCGCCTCGCCGGGCATTGACGGGCATTGGCCGCAGGCGCTGGCGGAGGTCTTCCGACAACTCGGCGTGGTGCGAGACCGGGATGTGCTCTTGGCGTCGGTGCTGCCCCGCCTGCGTGAGGCGGGCGCGCCGCTCGTAGAGGTGCTTGCCGCGCGCAGAGCAGCCGATCGGCCTGGGAATCCGCAGAGTCCGGACAGCAAGAGCAGGGATCGCGCGGCTCCCGATGATGAATCGGTTCGGGTCGTGCGCGCCAGCGAGTTCACGCAGCTTGCGCTCGAACTGCAGCGCTTCGTGCTCAGCGGCTCCGCGCACGCGCGCGCTGCGATCGAAACGCTGCCGGCAGGCGGTGTCGTGGCCGATGACGAACAAGCCGACGACGCGCAGGCAGACCTGCGTCGCTGGCTTGCGCCGCGCCTGCAGCGGTGGCATAGGCAGGTGCGCCAGTTGGCGCGGCAGTTTCAGAATCTGGACGGTGATGCCCGTCACACCCTGAGAAAGCGCGTCAAGCGGCTGCGTTATGCGGTCGAATTCGTCGCGACGATTCATGGCCGCAAGAAGGTCAAGGCCTACCTCGCGCGGCTCGAGCCTTCGCAGGAGGGGCTTGGTCGCTACAACGACCTCAGCGTCGCCCTGGTGCAGTTCAAGGCGCTTGTGCCGATCGATCCGCGAGCCTGGTTCGCGCTCGGTTGGCTGACGGCCACGCGCGCCGATCTGGTCATCGACATCGACCACGAGCTGAAAGGCTTGCGCCGCGCCCGCCCGTTCTGGCGGTGAGTGACTCGGATTTCAACGCCTAGGAGCGATCTATCGAGACCGGATGGGCGAGTGGCTCCAGGGTCTGATGGATCAGGAGTTCATCGAAACATGACAGCATTTGGGCGGCCTCAGCGCAGGCCGTCGAGAAAGCCGACCACGGCCGCATTGAAGGCCTCGGGCTGGTCGATGTTCGCGGCGTGGCCGGCCGCAGCGATGACCACTTTCTGCGCGCCGGGAATCTTGGCCGTCATCACCTCGGCGGACTGCAGAAAGGGTTTGTCGTCCTCGCCCACGAGAACCAGCGACGGCACCCGGATGCCGGGCAGTGATTCGATCACGCTCGCGTCGCGCTGCGCGAGCATGCCGCGCGCCGCGTGGGCGAGTCCCTGCGGCGAGCGGTGGGTCCCGCCGGTCAGGGGCTCGCCCAGTTTGTCGAGGCGGGCCTGGCCGCCCTGCTCGAATTTGTCGCCGGTCTCGAAGGC
>JAYVOV010000040.1:0-2805 GCA_043757735.1 Burkholderiaceae bacterium | reverse complement strand
GAATGATGGCATCGACGTCGCTCTGGCTCTCGCGACGGCCGCGCGCGCCGCGCCGCACCACCCCGGCGAAGAGCTCGGCTTCGGTGATGACGGCGATTCCCGCCTCGGGCAGCACGAAACCATCGTGGACCAGACCGACGCCCAGCGCGATCTCGTGGCCTGATTGGACGAACGATGCCCAGTCGTCGACCATCGGCAGGTCGGCGCCCATGCCTTCGAGCAGACGGTGCTCGGCGAACAGTTGCGACAGGGTTTCACGACGGCCGGCGGATTCGGCGACGATGAGTTTCCGATGCGGCGAATCGAGCAAAAATTGCTCGAGCGCGGCCAGCGGGTGATCGGCCCGGCGATTGACGACCACCGTCGGCGGGACGCGCGCCCAGCCGCGCACCGGGGCGCTGTCCGGGGCGCTGGCGGAAGCGCCGCCGCCGGTGATCGCGAAGCGCCCGAAGCGCGCTGCCTGGACGAACATCTGTTCGCTCGACAGGAACAGTTCTTCCGGGCGCAGCAGCGGCCGCTCGACGTCGTGTGCCAGAAACTTGTAACGCTGGGCGGTTTCCTGACCAAAACGCTGAACGGTGTCCTGAACGTTGCCGTGCGTGAGAATCACCGAGCCTTCGGCGAGATAGTCGAAGAAGGTGGCTGTGCCCTCGAAAAACAGGGGTAGCCAATATTCGATGCCTGCCGGCGACAGACCATTGCCGATGTCTTTGTAGATCGACGACTTGGAAGGGTCGCCTTCGAATCGTTCGCGCCAGCGGCCGCGAAACGCAGTGCGGGCAGCCTCGTCGATCGGAAACTCGCGGCCGGGCAGCAGCCGCACGTGATCGATGGGATAGAGGCTGCGCTGTGTATCGGGATCAAAGGTGCGGATCGATTCGACCTCGTCGCCGAACAGATCAAGACGATAGGGCAGTGTGGCGCCCATCGGGTAGAGATCGATCAGACCGCCGCGCACGCTGTATTCGCCCGGGCGCACCACCTGTGTGACATGGTCGTAGCCGGCCAGCACGAGCTGGGCTCGCAGCTGCGCTTCGTCGAGCCGCTGGCTTTTCTTGAAAAAGAAGGTGTGCGAAGCCAGGAAGCTGGCCGGCGCGAGCCGCTGCAAAGCGGATGTGGCGGCCAGGACCACCACATCGACGCTGCCCTGCTGGAGGCCGTACAAGGTGTCGAGCCGCTCCGAGATCAGATCCTGGTGGGGCGAGAAGTTGTCGTAGGGAAGTGTTTCCCAGTCGGGCAGCAGGCGCACGCGCAGCGCCGGATCGAAGAATCGGATCTCGACGGCGAGTCTTTGCGCGTTGGTTGCATCCGACGTGAGCACTGCCAGCACGCGGCTGGCCAGCCCGTGGCGCGGCGGCTCCGGATTGAGCCGGCGGGCCAGCAATGCGAGCAGAAGTGCGTCGCCCACGCCCGGGCCGGCGTCGAGCACGAAACTCGTGCCGGGCCGCGGTTGGGTGGGAATGGAAGAGAGTGCGCCGGTCAGCGCCAGAGAGGCGCCCGGCGGCGGGGCAACGGAAGTCAAGTCGCGAGGCGTCCGGGATAGTCTGCAGCAAAGTTAGAATTCTATCCGATGGCCTCCAAAGAACGATTTCATGCGGTGGTACCCGCCGCCGGGATCGGCACCCGCGTCGGCGCCGAGATTCCCAAGCAGTACCTGCGGCTGGGCGAGTTTTCGCTGCTGCAGTGGTCGGTTCGCGCCCTGCTGGCTGCGCCCTTCATCGAAACCGTGTTGGTGGTGGTTGCGCCGGGCGACACGCGGGCCGTCGCGCAGGTGGGGGGCTGGCCACGTGTGCGTGTCGAAGCGGTGGGCGGTGCGAGCCGGCGTGATTCGGTTCTGGCCGGACTGCAGCAGGCCGGCGCCGACTGGCTGCCCACCGACTGGGTTCTCGTTCACGACGCAGCGCGTCCAGGTTTGAGCCTCGCGGCACTGACGCGTCTGTGCCACGCGCTGGCTGACGACCCGGTGGGCGGCCTGCTGGCGCTGCCCGTGGCCGACACCGTCAAGCAGTCGCAGGGCGAGCAAGCTCGGGTGGCGGGCAGCCTGCCCCGCGAGTCTCTTTGGCTGGCGCAGACGCCGCAGATGTTTCGCCTGCGTCCCCTGATGCAGGCGTTGCTGGCCCACCCCGGGGTCACCGACGAGGCGGGCGCCATCGAAGCTGCCGGTCTGGTGCCGCGGCTCGTGCAGGGCGAACGCTGCAATTTCAAGATCACCACGGCCGACGATCTGGCGCTCATGCGGGCCTGGCTCGCCGCCGTTGCCGACGATTCAGGCAAACCGCCTGGGCAGGATAGTCAGTAACCGGAGAATCGCTGATGTTTCGAATCGGGCAGGGCTACGACGTGCATGCGCTGGTGCCGGGCCGCAAACTCATCGTGGGCGGGGTCAGCATTGCGCACCCGCTGGGCCTGCTTGGCCATTCAGATGCGGATGTGCTGCTGCACGCGATCACCGACGCCCTGCTGGGGGCGGCTGGCCTGGGTGACATCGGGCGTCATTTTCCGGATGCCGACGAACGCTGGCGCGGCGTCGACAGCCGCGTGCTGCTGCGCGAGGCGATGGCCCTGGTGCGAGGAGCCGGTTATCGGGTCGTCAATGTCGATTGCACGATCATTGCCCAGGCGCCGCGCATGGCCCCGCATGTCGCTGCGATGGTGAACAACATCGCAGCTGACCTGGCGATCGAGGTCGGGCAGGTCAACGTCAAGGCCAAAACCACGGAGCGGCTCGGTTTTGAGGGGCGCGGCGAAGGCATTGCCGCACAGGCGGTTGCAATGCTTATGGCAAGTGCCGGATGATCCGGGTGT
>JAYVOV010000039.1:0-2809 GCA_043757735.1 Burkholderiaceae bacterium | reverse complement strand
GTCGTCCATCGGGCAGCGTGGCCAATCCGGTGATGCCATGATTGCTGTCCGGTGCGCCTTCAGACAGGTAGTACGCCAGCGGTGTCGCGGCGATCTCTCGCAATTCGGCATCGAACTCGACCAGCGATGCCTGATATCCGCCGCTGGCAAGGCGCGCCACCCGCGGCACAAAGGCATGGCCGTTGACCGAACTCAGAAAGTTGCGCGAGACATGCCCGCCCACTGAACCGACGACCACCCGGCGCGATGTTTCTGACTGCGTGTCGTACTGGTAGAGAACATGCCCCCAGTAGCCCAGCACATAGACGTATCGGCCGCCGCCGCTGGTCGCGACCAGGCCCTCGGGCATCGCCATCAGATGCTGCCAGCGGTCGATGCCCGGTTTCACTCGCCAGAGATGCCCGCCCCAGCGGGGCAGTACGGTGCCATCGTCTTTTTCGCCGTCTTCATCGGTCGATGCAAAGTAGAGCCAGCCGTCGTCCGCGTTGACGATTCGCGAGTGGATCTTGCGCTGTTGCTCGCCATCGCGTGCGAGGTGCATTCGACGCAGTTCTTCGCTCACCGCGCCCGAGTTGTGCCAGCTGCGGGTGCGCGGATCAAAGCGCATCAGGTGCGCGCCTTCGCGCTCAGGACCGAAGGTGACGCCAATCCAGATATGGCCGTCGATGTCGCGGCCGGTAGCACCCCAGATGGGCCGCGGATTCTCGGCCTCGGGCAGCGTGATGCGCTCCACCATCGGGGGTGCGGCGACGTTCATGGGCGCGGGTAAAAAGACACTTCCCGTCCGCTCGGCAAGACTCATCGGCAAGCGGTTGTCGACGACCGGCTCATTGGAGTAGGCGATGATGGCGGCCCCGCCGACCGCGCCGAGTACGCCGACCCCGGCCAGTAGGCCGAGTTCTATCCACTTGCGCCGCGAGTGCCGTGCAGACCGCGAGGCGTGCGAAGCATGCCTCGACTTAGGAGCGGTTTGCTCGGCTTCATCTGACATCAGCCAGCTCCTGAGTGAATGGTGCGAAGAATAGCGGGACTGAATTGTGCGAGTCCATTGCGATCGACTCGGCATAGCGTCGCGAACATTCGCGATCGAAAGGGACGGCCATCGCGCGCCAGCCGTCGCGCGTCAGCCGTCGCGCGTCAGACCCCCGCGTCGGCCCCCGCGTCAGGCCCCGGCGTCAGGCCCCCGCACGCAGAGCGTCGACGACCGGCACCCGCCCCGCGCGCCAAGCCGGCCACAGGCACGCCAGACTGGTCGCCGCAATGGCAGTGACCGCCGCCAACGCGATCTCGCCTGGCACCAGGCGTATCTGCGCGACGTAGCCCGCATTGGCATTCGGCGGTGGCGGCATCGGGATGCCGATGGCAGACAGCAGCAGGGCCAGCCCGACACCGGTTGCAATCCCCACCGCCGCGCCCAGCACACCCATCAGGATGTTCTCGATCAGCACCAGCTTGAACACGTCGCTGGCGCGACGCCCCAGTGCCCGCATGGTGCCGAACTCGCCCATGCGCTCGAACACCGCCATGTTCACGCTGTTGGCCACCGTGAGCAGCACCATCAGCAGCACGATCAGACGCAGGATGCCGAACTGCCGGTCGTACAGGTCCACCGTCTTGGCATAGAAGTCGTTGATCTGCTGCCAGCTGCGCGCTTCCAGTTCGGGCGGCAACTGCGCGGCGAATCTTGCATGCGCTGCGGCCGTCAACGCGGTGTCCTTCAACGAGACGGCGATCAGGTTGGCGCCTTGGGTGGCCAGAAGGTCCTGCGCGGCGGCCAATGGCAGACGCACCGCACGGGCATCGAACTCGCGCGAGAACGACTCAAAAATGCCGACCACCTCGAGGTCCGCGGTGTTCATCGCCCCTTCACCGGCGCTCGCGATCAAGGTGACCGAATCACCAACCTTCAGGTTCATTGCACCCGCCAGCGCTGCCCCCAGGGTGGCCCCGTGCTTGTCGGTCTCCTTGAGTGCCCTGCCGGCGACGTAACGCATGCTGGTGCCCAGGCGCGCCTCGGCGGCGGGTTCGATGCCTTCAGCAAGAATGGGCGAGTCGGCCTTGCCGTTGTTCAGCAGTCCGGCAAACGCGATGCGTGCCATCACGTCCAAGCTTGCCGGATCGCTGGCGAGCGTGGCCTTCAGCGCCTTGGCGTTCTTGAGCACATAGGCCTCCGGCCGTCGGGCGCCCTGGTCGAAGAAGCCGCGCACCGCCACCTGAACATGCGCCGAGCCTGAGCGGATCAGCGATTCACCCAGCTGCAGGTAGACATCGGCCACGAATCCGGCGCTCAAGATCAGCGCGGCGACGCCGAAAGCGATCGAGCCCAGCGTCATCGCGGTACGGCTGCGATGCCGCCCCAGATTGCGCAGAGCGAACTGCAGCAGGTTCACAGCCGCACCTGCCGCAGTGCGTCCACGATCACCAGACGGGATGCGCGCCATGCCGGATACAAGCCCGCCAGCGTGGCGCTCAGCGCAGCGATCACGAAAGCAGATATCGCCAGGCCGGGGCTCACGCGAATGGCCGCGATGATCGGCGTGTCGAGCCCAGGCGGCGGCGGCAGCGGAATGCCGACAGCCGACAAGACGGCTGCCAGCAGGACGCCCAGCAGCGTGCCCACCGTTGCGCCAACCAATCCCAGCACCGCACCTTCCAGCACGAACTGCATCAGGATCTGCCGGCGGCTTGCGCCCAAGGCCATCGCGGTGCCGATTTCGCCTGTGCGCTCCATCACGCTCATCGTGAGGGTGTTGGAGATGCCCAGCACGATCAGCAGTGCCAGCACGATGGCCATGAAGCCGAGTTGCCG
>JAYVOV010000038.1:0-10420 GCA_043757735.1 Burkholderiaceae bacterium | reverse complement strand
TGGCGACGGGGTCGTCGTAGTAGCCACCGAATACCGAGCCCGAGCGCACCACGATTTCACCGTCGTCGGCGATCCGGACCTCGACGCCGGGCGCCGGGCGGCCAACGGTGTGCAGCTTGACATGGCCATCGAGCTGCGCGGCGGTCATCGCGCCGGTCTCAGTCTGGCCATAGAACTGCTTGAGGTTGATGCCCAGGGCGCGAAAGAACACGAAGGTATCTTCGCCCATCGCCTCGCCACCGGTGAATGCGCGCCGGGCGCGCGACAGGCCCAGCCAGTCTTTCAGTGGTGCGCAGACCAGCACCTCGGCCAGCCAGCGGCTGAACGATTCGCCAGCGGTCGGCGAGCCGCCAGAGAGCTTCTTGCGCTCGAGCGCTATAGCCCTGGGCATGAAGTGATTGAACAGCCGACGTTTGAGCGGCGTCGACTCCTCTATGCCGACCTGGATGCGGGTCAGCATGGTGTCCCAGGCACGGGGCGCTGCGAGGTACATCGTCGGCGCAACCTCGCGCAGGTCGTGCAGCACCGTCTCCTGGCGCTCGGGAATATTGGTGGTGAAGCGCAGCGTCAGCCCGGCGCCCAGCGTGAAGGCGAAGTCGCCGACCCAGGCGGTCGGCAGGTAGGCGTAGTGTTCTTCGTGCTCGGCGAAGACCCCGCCGGCCTGGCCGTTCAAGGCGGCGGCGATCACGTTGCGATGGGTCAGGGGAATGCCCTTGGCGGCGCCGGTGGTACCCGAAGAATGCAGCAGCACCGCATAGTCGTCGGGCTGCGAGCGTGCCTGGAGGTCAGCGGCGAGAGCCGGATTGGCGCTCAGCAGGGCACGACCTTCGACCAGCAGGCTGTCGATGCTGATCAGCCCAGGCGCCTTGTATTCGGCCAGCCCGCGCGGATCGTCGTACAAGATGAGCGCCGGCCGGCCGATGCGCTCGCGAAGCTCCAGCAGCTTGTCGACCTGCTCCTGGTCTTCGGCGAGCGCGATATCGGGCTTGCCGTGCACCGTGTAGTGATCGAGCTCGGCCGGCGGCACGTCCGGATACACCGGCACCGGGAACGCCCGCAGCATCGTCACGGCGACCATTGATGCATAGAGCCGCACCCGGTTGTCGCCAATGGTTGTGACCGCGGCGCCAGGCTCGAGGCCGCGCGCCTGCAGTGCCGCCGCCAACGCGGTCACGTCCTCGAGATACTGCCGCCAGGTGGTCTCCTGCCAGATGCCGTGGTCGCGTTCGCGCATCGCGATGCCGGCCGGCGTCTCGCGCGCATTGCGCACCAGTGCCGCGACCAGGGTTGCCGGACGCTCGCTTGTCTGCGGCGCGGCACTCATGGCTGCGACCCCTCGAGGGCGCCGAGATGCAGGGCGGCGCGGCGGCCCAGGTAGGCGGCGACCACCGCAGGGTGCGAGATCGCGGCGCGCGGTTCGCCCTCGGCGATCGACTCGCCATAGCTCAGCACCATCACGCGGTCACACAGCGCGGTGACGACGTCCATGTGGTGCTCGATCAGCAGGATCGACACACCGCGCTCGTCGCGCGCGTCCAGGATGAAGCGGGCGATGTATTCCTTCTCCTCCTGGTTCATGCCGGCCATCGGCTCATCGAGGATCAGGAACCTTGGCTGAGCTGCCAGCGCCCGGGCCAGTTCGACCCGCTTTTGCATGCCGGGCGGAATCACTTCGACCGGTTCGTCGCGGATGTCCTGCAGCTGCATGAAGTCGATGATGTCCTCGACCTGACGGCGATGGGCGATCTCTTCCTTTTGCGCCGACCACCAGTAGAACAGCGACGACAGCGCACCCGGGCGCATGTGCACGTGGCGCCCGAGCAGGATGTTGTCGAGCACGCTCATGCCGCGAAACAGCGCCAGGTTCTGGAAGGTGCGCGCGAGCGACTGCCGCGCGATCCGGTGCGGCGGCAGGTTGGTGATGTCCTGGCCGAACAGCCGGACCCGGCCCTTTTCCGGCGGATAGAAGCCGGTGATCACGTTGACCATGGTGGTCTTGCCGCTGCCGTTCGGACCGACCAGGCCGAAAATCTCGCCCTGGCGGATCTTCAGGCTGACGCCCTTGAGCGCGCGCAAGCCGCCGAACGAACGCTCGATGCCTTCGCATTCGAGCACCACGTCTCGTGTGTCGGGCGCGTCTGCGCCGTCCGTTGTCCTGTCGGCGGCCTGTTGATCGGCCATAAGTAAGTGTCTCCTCCGGCTATTGTCCGGTCGATGGACGAAACATCACATCCGGAAAACCCCGTAACGTGGTTCGGCTATCGGCACACCTGAGGCGGCCGACAGCGCGATCCCCAGCGCATTGCGGGTATCGACGGGATCGAGAATGCCGTCGTCCCACAGCTCCGACGTAGAGTAGTACGCGCTCGACTCCCGGCGATAGTCCTCGAGCACCGGATCGCGGATCGCCGCGATCTCTTTGGCGCTCAGCGTGCGGCCCTCGCGTTGCAGCTGTCGGATCTTGACATCGCTGAGCACGTTGGCCGCCTGGTCCGCGCCCATCACGGAGATTTGGCTCTGCGGCCACATGAACAGGAAGCGCGGATCGAAGGCCCGGCCCGACATGCCGTAGTTGCCCGCGCCGAACGAGCCGTTGACGATCACGGTGAATTTCGGCACTTCGGAGCCTGCCACCGCCATGATCATCTTGGCGCCGTCCTTGGTGATGCCCTGGCGTTCGTATTCGCGCCCGACCATGAACCCGGTGATGTTCTGCAGGAACACGATGGGCGTGCGGTGGTGGTTGCACAACTCGATGAAATGCGCGCCCTTGAGCGTGCTGTCGTTGAACAGCACGCCGTTGTTGGCGAGGATGCCGATCTTGTAACCCCACAGGTGGGCGAATCCGCAGACCAGGGTCTGGCCGTAGGCCGGCTGGTACTCGTGGAAGCGGCTGGCATCGACCAGCCGCGCGATCACCTCGCGCATGTCGAACTGCACCTTGATGTCGCGCGGGATCACGCCGTACAACTCGGTCGGGTCGTAGAAGGGCGCCTCGGGCGCCTGGCGTTCGAACGCGCTGGCGTCGCGCGGCCGCCAGAGGGCGACGATATCGCGAGTGATCGCGAGCGCTTCGTCTTCGGTGGACGCGGGATAGTCGGCAACACCCGACACCCGGGTATGCATGTCGGCGCCGCCCAGTTCGTCGACGCTCACGTCTTCGCCGGTTGCCGCCTTCACCAGCGGCGGGCCGCCGAGAAAGATTGCGCCGGTGCCGCGCACGATCACGCTGTAGTCCGACAGGGCCGGCACGTAGGCGCCGCCCGCCGTGCAGTGGCCGAGCACCACCGCGACCTGCGGCACGCCCATTTTGGACAAAATGGACTGGTTGCGGAATATCCGGCCGGCCGCATAGCGGTCGGCGAAGAACTGCGACTGCGCCGGCAGGAAACCGCCCGCGCTGTCGCACAGGTGGATGACCGGCAGCCGGTTCTCGATCGCGATGTCCAGCGTGCGCACGATCTTGCTGATGGAGTGCGGATACCAGGCGCCGCCCTTCACGCTGGCGTCGTCGGCATGGAGGATCACTTCGCGGCCGGCAACGACGCCGATACCGCTGACGATGCCAGCTGAGGGAACTTCGCCTCCCCAGGCCATATTGGCAGCCAGGGTCGAGAGTTCAAGGAACGGCGTGCCGGGATCGAGGAGGCGCTCGATGCGCCGGCGCACGAACAGTTTGTCCTGCCGTGCGAGCCGCTCCAGGTCGCGTGCCGGACGGACCTCGCGCGCCTTGTGCTGGCGCTCGTGCAACTGTGCTGCCAGTGCGCGATTGTGCGCGACGTTGCGCATGAACTCGGGCGCGCGGACGTCGAGCCGCGATTCGATGCGTTTCATGCCTGAGCCTCCAGGGTCACCAGCACCGCGTCGCGGTCGAACACCTGGCCGACTTCAACCCGCACTTCGTGCACGACGCCGTCGCGCCAGGCGGAAATGGTCGTCTCCAGCTTCATGCTTTCCATCACCAGCAGCGCCTCGCCGCGCACCACGGATTGACCGGGCGCTACCAGGATCGACACTGCGGTGCCGGGCATCGGTGCGTGCGCCTCGTCGTCGGCGCCGGTCTGGGCATGGGCCGCGGCGCGCAGCAGCGGGTCGCGGTGCCGCAGTGTCCAGGTCGCGCCGGCCAGATGCACGAACACCTCGTCGCCGTGCGCCACCGCGATCACCGGCAGCTGCCGGCCGTCGATCTCGAGCGAACCGGCGCCCTGGCTGTCCAGTGTGACCGCGACCGGAACTGCTGCGCCCAATGCATGGAGCAGGCGCCGGCCGTCAGCGCTGGCCCGATCCAGCCAGACCTCGTGTTCGGTGTCGCCCAAAACAAAGGCATGTCTCATGGCGGTCTCGGTTGTCAGTTTCGCCAGGCGCCCATTGCCGCCTGCATCGGCGGCACGGCGTCGCCTTCGTCGCGCACCGGCCGTGTCAGCAGCGCGGCCGCCGCGAGCAGGCAGCGGATGGTCGGTTCGTCGGGCGTCGGTTCAGCGGCGATCTCGGGATGCGCGTCCAGAAAGCCGGTGTGCACGGCACCAGCGACGAACACCGGATGGGCGCTCAGCCGGCGCAGGAATCCGACGTTGGTCACGCAGCCCAGCAGCACCAGTCGCGACAGCGCCGCTTGGGCGACTGCCAGTGCGGCCGGCCGATCGGCGGCCGACACGATCAGCTTGGCGAGCATTGGATCGAATGCCGCGCCGATCTGCTGGCCGGCGACGATGCCGGCGTCGATCCGGATGCCTTCGCCCTGTGGCCACTGCAGGGCCAAGACCGGCCCGGTGGTGGGCAGATAGCCGCGCGCCGGATCTTCCGCATAGATGCGGTATTCGATGGCATGGCCTTGCGAGCGCAGATCGCCCTGTTCGTAGCCGAGCGGCTCGCCGGCGGCGATGCGCAGCTGTTCGCGGACCAGATCGATGCCGGTGACCGCCTCGGTGACCGGATGCTCGACCTGGAGCCGGGTGTTCATCTCGAGGAAATAGAATTCGCTGCCACCGTAGATGAATTCGACGGTGCCGGCATTGCGGTAACCGGCGCGGCGTGCAATGCCGGCTGCGGCCTCGCACAGCCGCGTGCGGGTCGCGGCGTCGAGCGCCGGCGAGGGCGACTCTTCGATGATCTTCTGGAAGCGGCGCTGCACCGAGCACTCGCGCTCGAACAGATGCACGACATTGCCCTGGGAATCGCCCAGCACCTGGACTTCGATGTGCCGCGGTGTCTCGATGTAGCGCTCGACGTACAGCCGGCCGTCGCCGAAATAGCGCTTTCCTTCGCTGCGGGCGCGCGCGACTTCTGGCGCGAGCTGCGCCGCGTCCCGGACGATCCGCATGCCCTTGCCACCGCCGCCCGCAGCGGGTTTGATCAGCAGTGGAAAACCGAGCTGTTCGGCGCGGGCGAGGAAAGTGGCGGGGTCGTCGTCCTCGTTGGCCGACGGCGCCACCGGAAACCCCGCAGCGGCCACAAACGCGCGTGCCCGCACCTTGTCGCCCATCAGGTCGATGGCATCCGCGGTGGGTCCGACGAACACCCGGCCGGCCGCTGCAACCGCCCGCGCGAAGCCGGCGTTCTCGGACAGGAATCCGTACCCGGGATGGATTGCGGCAGCGCCGGATTCGCTGGCCGCCGCCAGGATCTGCGGGCCGTCGAGGTAGGCCTCGACCGGCGTGGCGCCGAAGATCTCGATCGCCCGGTCGGCGAAGGCAACTGCCGGTGAATCGCGATCGACCGCGTGATAGACGACATGGCCTTCGAGTCCGAGCGACTTGACGGTGCGCAGGATCCGCAAGGCGATCTCGCCGCGGTTGGCGACCAGCACAGAATTGAACGGCCAGCTTGCATTCATGCTTTGGGTCTCCGTGGCCTGGCGGGCAGTCCGGCCGACTCCAGCCGATCAGCGAGGCGCGTCAGGCGTGTCAGTTGCTGATCGAGCATGGCCGTCGTGCGGTCGTCGCCGGCAGTGGACGCGGCAGCGGCGGCCGTGGACGCGGCGGCCGGGCCCGCATCGAGGCCCTGCCACAGGAGACCGGTGAGCTCGTCGGCTAAGCCATCGACATCAAGTCGGCCGTGGCCCGCCAGGTAGCTGGCGGTCAGGTGCTCGATGCCGCCATAGACCAGATCGCGGACCATGGTTGCCGACAGGGCCGGGCGGATCTCGCCCGCGGCGATGCCCTGGGCAACGACGTCGGTCAGCATGGCGGCATACCGACGGTTCATTGCGTGCAGCTTGGAGCCGCGATAGTCGGGTTGCGAACGCACCTGGGTGAACATCAGTCTGGCCAGCAGCGGGTTGTCCTGAAAGGTGCGCAGGTGCCGCCAGACCAGATAGCGCAGCTTGGCGCGTGCGCCGGGCAGGCCGGGCAGTTCGCGCGTGTAATTGCCGAACAGCTCTTCGTACCAGCGCTCGAGCACAGCGAGCATCAGTCCGCGCTTGCTGTCGAAATATTTGTAGACCGTGCCTTCAACCACACCGCAGCGCGCCGCGATATCGGCCATGGCTGCGGCCTCGTAGCCGCGTTCGGTGAACTCCTGCAATGCGGCGACCAGGATGTCGTCGACCCGCTGCGCGCGCGCGAGCCGGACGCGCCCGCCCGCCGGACGGGCGCGCGGCGGGCGCGCCAGCGCGCGGGCGACGCCATCCGGTTCGCCGGGCGCCGTCCCGCCAGCGCTGCGTGTCTGTCCGGCGCCGCGCGCCATGCCTAGTGTCCGGTCCAGCGCGGTGGGCGCTTGTCGACGAAGGCCGCGCGGCCCTCGCGCGCATCGTCGGTGCTGGCCATCACCGAGATCATCACCTGGGCGTAGTCGAAGGCCTGATCCAGGCTCATGTCCTGCATCGCCTTCAGCCCCATCTTGCCGAGCCGCACGGCGGTGGGCGATTTGTCGACGATGCGCGCCAGCAGCCAGTCCGTCTTTGCATCGAGCTCGGCCGCCGGCACCACGTGGTTGACCAAGTTCAGCTGCAGCGCCTCGGCAGCGTCGACCGGCTCGCCGGTGATGCACATCTCGACCAGCTTGCGGCGCGGCAAAATGCGCAGCATCGGGCCGAGAATCATCATCGGGTACACGCCGAGGCGTGTCTCGGGAGTGCCCAGGCGCACGTGGTCGGCGGCCACCGCCATGTCGCAGGCGCACAGCAGCCCCATGCCGCCAGCCATCACATGGCCGTTCACGCGGGCAACGATTGGCAGCCGGCATGCATCCATCTGTTTGAACAGCGTCACGAAGGGATTGCGCGGGTCGCTGAAGTCGATCTGGAAGCCGCCGCCCGGTCCACCGCTCAGGTCTGCGCCCGCGCAGAACGCGGCATCGCCAGCGCCGGTGAGTACGATTGCCCGGCAATCGGGGTCGGCTTCAGCCGCGGCAATGCCTGCGCCGATCGATGTCACGACCTCCCGGTTGAGCGCATTGCGGCGTTCCGGGCGATTGATGACGATCCAGAGCACCGGCCCGCGCTTGTCCACCAGAACGACCTTTTCGCTCATGTCTGCTCCGCAGTGAGTTGGACTCACTTTGAGGCTGGCCGGGGCACCGCAATTTGCTGCAATGCAAGATGCTTGCCTAAGCTCAGATGCCTGTTTAAAATTGATGAGATCAACTCATTAAACGCCGGTGCCTCAGCCGGTGTCAAGCGCACACAGGGAGTTTCAGGATGAACCAGGCAGCAGCCGGCGGCGGCACGGGGCGCGATGTCTCTCAGGTTTTTTCCGGCCTGTCGGACGCCGAGCGCAGCATCCTCGAGGCGGCCGATCGTTACGCCCGCGAAAAGCTGTACCCGCTGAGCAAGCGGATGGACAATGAAGAGTGGTGGCCGACAGAAGCCTTCCCGGACATCGGCCGCAACGGCTATTTCGGCGTCACCGCGCCGGAGCGCTTCGGCGGCGCTGCCATGGACCTGTTCGCCAGCGGCCTCGTCACCCAGGCGTTCAGCCGCTGGAACCATGCGCTGGGTTTGAGCTGGCTCGCGCATGAGAATCTGTGCCTGAACAACCTGCTGCGCAATGCCAATGACGAACAACTCGACCGTTACGTGCCTGGCCTGGTGGCGGGAAAACTGACCGGCGCGCTCGGCCTGACCGAGCCTGGTGCCGGCTCGGATGCGCTGGGTTCGATGCGCACCACCGCGCGTCGGGTCGGCGATCACTATCTGCTCAATGGCACCAAGATCTACATCACCAACGGCCCGGTCGCCGACGTGCTGCTGGTCTACGCCAAAACCTCGCCCGACAAAGGCGCGCAGGGCATTTCGGCCTTCATCGTCGAAAAGCATTTCCCCGGTTTCAAGGTTGCGCAAAAGCTGGTGAAGATGGGGTTCCGCGGCAGCCAGACCGGCGAGCTGGTGTTCGACGATTGCAAGGTGCCGCTGGCCAACTTGGTTGGCGAGGAGGATCGCGGCGTCAAGGTCGTGATGAGCGGCCTGGACCTTGAACGCGCCATGGTGTCGCCGATCTGTCTGGGCATCGCCGAGCGCGCCATGCAGCTGGCGCTCGACTACGCCCGCACCCGCAAGCAGTTCAATCAGCCGATCGCCAGTTTCCAGTTGATCCAGGGTAAGCTCGCCGACATGTATGTGCGCGTCGAGGCGATGCGGCTGTTCACCTACCAGGCGCTGCGCGCGGCCAATGAGCTCGAAGTCGGCGGTGGCGGTCGCGGCGAGATCCACAAGATCACCGCGGCTTCCGTGATGTTCGCGGCCAATACGCTGAATCAGGTGCTCGATGACGCACTGCAGATTCACGGCGGCAGCGGCTACATCTGGGAGAACGAGATCAATCGGCTGTATCGTTCGATCAAGCTGCTCGAGATCGGCGCCGGCACCACCGAGATCCGGCAGACGATCATCAGCGGCGAGATGCTGCGCGGCTGACGAGCCGTCGGCCAGCCACACCAGGCAGTCAGCACCCCCGCACGCCCGCACCACGCCCGCACGCTCGCACCACGCCCGCACGCTCGCACCACCCCCCGCACCGCCCCCCGCACTCCCACGCCCGCACGCTCGACGAGATCGAACTCTGATGACAGACAATCTGCCGCCGGCCGGCCCGGGTATTACCCTGGATGACCTGTGGAACGCACCCACGGTGTTTCGCAATGACGTCTATGCCGGGAAGGTCGTCATCGTGTCGGGCGGCGGCTCCGGTATCGGCCGAGGTATCGCGATGCTGTTCGCGCGGCTCGGCGCGCGTGTCGTCATCTGCGGGCGCACCGCCGACAAACTCGACACTGTCGTGTCGTACGTCAGCGCCCATGGCGGCTCGATGGCCGCGTCGGTCACCGACATCCGCGAACCGGATCAGATCGAAGCGCTGTTCACTCTGGCCAAGGCGGAATTCGGCGAGCCCGACATCGTGATCAACAACGCCGGCGGCCAGTTCCCGAAGCCGGCGATCGACTTCTCGGTGCGCGGCTGGAACGCGGTGATCGCCAACAACCTCAATGGCACGTGGTTCATGATGCAGCAGGCGGCGCGGCGCTGGCGCGATGCCGGCCGTGGCGGCAGCATCGTCAATATCGTCGCCCCCACCGAGCGCGGCATGCCGGGCGTTGCGCACACGGTTGCTGCGCGCTCGGGCGTGATCGGGCTGAGCAAGACAGTGGCTGTCGAATGGGCGCCACTGCAGATCCGCGTCAACTGCGTATCGCCCGGCCTGATCGGCACCGAGGGGCTCGCCGTTTATCCGCCGGAAGCCATGAAGGAGTGGCCGAACGCCAACCCGATGCGCCGCTGGGGCTCGCCAATCGACATCGCCCAGGCTTGCGCCTGGATCGCTGGTCCGGCGGGCAATTTCGTCACTGGCGAGGTCTGCACGGTGGATGGCGGCGGGCGGATCTGGGGCGAATTGTGGACTGCCGGCCGGCCGGCGTGGTTTGAACCGGTTTAGAGATCAACGCAGCTGAAACAGCTCACCGACGATTGCCGCGACACCAGCGAAGCCAGCGGGCTGAGTCCCGGCATGGGCTAAGATCATTGCAGTCGGGGCGGCGCCTCCGAAGCCAACCACCCGGATAACCATCATGACCAGACTAGTCATCTCCACCACCGACGCACCAGCTGCGATCGGGCCGTATTCGCAGGCCGTTCGGGCGGGCGGCACGGTTTACCTGTCGGGGCAGATCGGTCTCGACCCCGCCACCGGGCAACTGGTGGCGGGCGGGTTCGAGGCCCAGGTTCATCGCGCTTTCCTGAACCTGCGCGCAGTTGCCCAGGCAGGCGGGGGCTCGCTCAATCATTGCGCCAAGCTCACGCTGTTCCTCACCGACCTGGGCCAGTTCCCGGTGGTCAACGAAATCATGCAGCAGTACATTGCGACGCCCTACCCGGCGCGCTCCACCGTCGGCGTGTCGAGCCTGCCGCGGGGCGCCCAGTTCGAGGTCGAGGCCGTGATGGTGCTCGACTGAACGACGCCGCCTCATCGCGCAAAACGGCGGCGCGGAC
>JAYVOV010000037.1:0-2812 GCA_043757735.1 Burkholderiaceae bacterium | reverse complement strand
CGGGCGCTCGAACTGCTCGACACGGTGGGTCTGCGCGAGTACGCCAATACTGTCACCGTCGAGCTGCCTTACGGCCGCAAGCGGGCGCTCGAGATCGCCACCACCCTGGCGACCGACCCCGAACTGATGCTGCTGGACGAACCCACCCAGGGCATGGGCCATGAGGACGTCGATCGGGTCACGCAGCTGATCAAGAAGGTCTCGGCCAACCGTACCGTGCTGATGGTCGAGCACAACATGAATGTGGTCGCCAGCATCGCCGACCGGATCAGCGTCTTGCAGCGCGGTCAGGTGATTGCCGAGGGGCCCTACGAAACCGTCTCGAAGGATCCGCAGGTGCTGGAAGCGTATATGGGCAGCGAATCGACTGAATTGCAGGGCGCTCATGGCTGAGGGCGTAGAGTTTCTGCGGATCACCGATCTGCACGCCTTCTATGGCGAGTCGCACATCCTGCACGGTGTCGATCTGCGGGTGAACCGCGGCGAAGTCGTCACCCTGCTGGGGCGCAACGGGGCGGGTCGAACCACCACCTTGAAAGCCATTCTTGGTCTGGTCGGTCGCCGTACTGGCTCGATCATGATCAACGGCACCGAAGTGGTGAACATGGCGACGCACAAGATCGCGCAGCTCGGTCTGGGCTATTGCCCTGAAGAGCGCGGCATCTTCGCCAGCCTCTCCTGCGAAGAGAACCTGATGCTGCCGCCCGAGGTGGCCGCCGGCGGAATGTCGCTCGATGAGATCTACGCCATGTTCCCCAACCTGGCGGAGCGTCGCAACAGTCAGGGCTCGCGCCTGTCCGGTGGCGAGCAGCAGATGCTGGCGGTGGCGCGCATTTTGCGCACCGGCGCGCGGCTGCTGCTGCTCGACGAGATCTCCGAAGGTCTGGCACCGGTCATCATGCATGCGCTGGCCGGTATGATCCGCACGCTGCGCGAGCGTGGCTTCACGGTCGTCATGGTCGAGCAGAATTTCCGCTTTGCCGCGCCGCTGGCCGACCAGTTCTATGTGATGGAACACGGGCGCATCGTCGAAGGCTTCCGTGCCAGTGAACTGGCCGCCAAGCAGGGCATGCTGCATGAGTTTCTGGGCGTCTAGACCCTAGACCAACTCCTCGTATTTCTTACCGATTCGAACCCGCCACTAGACCCGATTCCCGAGGTAGTCCATGTTCAAACACACGATGATTTCAACGCTGGTCGCCAGCGCACTCGCTCTGGCCGCCACGTCGGCGCAGGCGCAGATCTCCGACGGCGTCGTCCGGATCGGCGTCATCAACGACATGTCGGGGCTCTACGCCGACATCACGGGCATGGGGTCGGTGATCGCTGCCAGGCTGGCGGTAGAGGACTTCGGCGCCGAGAAGAAGGGCATCAAAGTCGAAATCGTGTCGGCCGACCACCAGAACAAGCCCGACATCGGTTCGAGCATCGTTCGCAAGTGGTATGACACCGACAAGGTCGACGCGGTTTTCGATGTGCCCACTTCATCGGTGGCGCTGGCGGTCAACCAGATCACCCGCGAAAAAGGCAAGGCGATGATCAATTCGGGCGCCGCGACCTCCGATCTCACCGGCAAGGACTGCTCGCCCAATACCATTCACTGGACGTACGACACCTGGATGCTGGCCAACAGTACTGGCTCGGCGATCGTCAAGACCGGTGGCGACACCTGGTTCTTCCTCACTTCTGACTACGCGTTCGGCCATGCGCTCGAGCGCGATACCGAGGCTGTGGTGCTGAAGTCTGGCGGCAAGGTGCTGGGCAAGGTCCGCCACCCGCTGAACTCCCAGGACTTTTCATCGTTCCTGCTCCAGGCTCAAGCCTCCAAGGCCAAGATCATCGGCCTGGCGAACGCGGGCGGCGACACCCAGAACGCGATCAAGCAGGCGGCAGAATTCGGGATCGGCAAAGGCGGTCAGAACCTGGCCGGTTTGCTGGTTTTCCTGCCCGATGTGCACAGCCTCGGGCTGGCCAAGGCCCAGGGCCTGATCTTCACCGAAACATTCTATTGGGATCTGAACGACCAGACCCGCGCATTCACCAAGCGGTTTGCGGCTCAAAACGGTGGCAAGTACCCGTCGATGATTCAGGCCGGTGTGTATGGCTCGGTCATTCACTATCTGAAGGCTGTCGAGGCCGCCAAGACCGACGACGGCACCAAGGTTATCGCCAAGATGAAGGAACTGCCCACCGACGACCCCCTGTTCGGCAAAGGCACGATTCGCGCCGATGGCCGCAAATTGCACCCCGCCTACCTGGTCGAAGTCAAGAAACCGTCCGAATCCAAAGGCCCGTATGACTACTACACGGTCCGCGCCACCATTCCGGCGGATCAGGCTTTCCGGCCCATGGACCAGGGCAACTGCCCCATGGTCGCGAAGAAATAAGGCGGATCGGCGGCGCGTATGGAGATCTTCGGCATTCCTACCCAGGCCCTTTTCGGGCAACTGCTGATCGGGCTGATCAACGGCTCGTTCTATGCTTTGCTGTCGTTGGGCCTGGCAGTCATTTTCGGCCTGCTCAACATCATCAACTTCACGCATGGTGCCCAGTACATGATGGGCGCCTTCGTGGCGTACCTGCTGTTGAACAAGCTCGAGATCGGCTACTGGTGGTCGCTGGCGCTGGCGCCGGTGGTGGTCGGGGCAAGCGGGGTGATCGTCGAACGCCTGATGCTCTCCAAGCTCTACAAGCTCGATCATTTGTACGGGCTGCTGCTCACTTTTGGCCTGGGTCTGATCATTCAGGGCTTGTTCCGCAATGAGTTCGGTTCGTCCGGGCAGCCCTATCCGATCCCGCCCGAGCTCTCTGG
>JAYVOV010000036.1:0-10429 GCA_043757735.1 Burkholderiaceae bacterium | reverse complement strand
CGTCGATCAGCATATCGACCTCGGCCTGGGCCTCGGGCGTGCGCTCGCGCATGCGCTCGGTGAGCCGGGCTTCGAGTGCCTCGAGGCCCATCTGCTCCAGCATGCGGCGCACGAAGTACGCCGTCTGCGACTGAAAGCGGATATCGTCGACACCCACCGCTGCGCCGGCACGCGCCATCGCGACCGCGATGCGCTCGGCATCGCCGGACTGCGCCAGCGAGACAATGTCGTCCTGCAGACCTGGGTCGCCGCCCTGCATCTGTTCTTCGGACGACCCGCCCTGGCCTTCGCCGGGGCTGCCTTTCGACTCGCCCGGGCTGCCCGGCTGTTCGCCGGCCTTGCCGTTTTCGGCGTCGGGCGGGCCGGCCTTTTTGTCCGATTGGGTCGGCGCGCGGGCCCTGGCGGCCGGCAGACTGAAGAACTGGTCGAACAGGGTGTCGTGCAGCGCCTTTTCTTCTTCGGACTTGGCCAGCGCAACACCCAACGAGACCTTCATGGCCTCGCGATCTTCGTAGCCCACCAGGGCGAGCGCCCGCGCCGCGTCGATCGCTTCAGCGCTCGATACCTCGGCCCCGGCCGCGCGCAGCGCACGAACGAAACTGGCGAGCGTGCGCTCCATCAGGACAACTCGGCGCCGTCGGCCAATGCGGCCTGCGTCAACTGCTCGACCTTGGTCTTCACTTCGTCGATGTCACCCTGCCGCTTCAAGATGACGTTGAGCGTGTCGTGGACCATCGTGGGTTCGAGAAAGTCGGCATGCATGAGCATCAGAGTGCGCGCCCAGTCGACGGTTTCGCTGATCGAGGGCAGCTTGCGGATTTTCTCGTCGCGCACCGCCTGCACGAAGGCCACGAGTTGGCGCAGCAGCGCGTTCGAGATGCCCGGCACTCGGGCGCGAACGATCTGGCGCTCACGCTCGGCGTCGGGGAAACCGATGTGCAGGTGCAGGCAGCGCCGTTTGAGCGCATCGCCCAGTTCGCGAGTGTTGTTCGAGGTCAGGATCACCAGCGGCGGCGTCTGTGCCGTGATGGTGCCGATCTCGGGAATGGTCACCTGATAATCCGACAGGATCTCGAGCAGCAGAGCCTCGAATTCTTCTTCGGATTTGTCGATCTCGTCGATCAGCAGCACGCTGCCGCCGGGCTGCTCCATCGCCTTGAGCAGCGGCCGCGGCTCGATGAATTCGCGCGAGAAGAACAGATCCTGGAAACCTGCCAGCTTCGCGAACGAGGCATCGAGCGAATCGGCATCGCCGATGAGTTCGTGAATTTTTTCTTTGAGGATCTGGGTGTAGAGCAGCTGCTTGCCGTACTTCCACTCGTAGAGCGCCTTGCCTTCATCGAGCCCTTCGTAGCACTGCATGCGCAGCAGCGTGAAGTCGAGCGACTTGGACAGCGACACGGCGAGATCGGTCTTGCCGACACCGGCCGGACCTTCGATCAGGACCGGTTTGCGCAGGTGGTGCGCCAAGTAGACCGCGGTCGAGATCGATCGGGTGGAAATGTATCCGACGGAGTCGAGAGTGGCCGTGATGGCCGCGACCGAGGCTAGACCCGCGGGAGTGGAAAGCATTGTCATTGAGTTCGCTTGTCTGGGCTTGAATGGGTTGCCATCCGCAAAGACCCGGAGCCCGGCGCCCCGACGACTGTCTTTCGAGAGCAAAAGCCAGATTCTATCGGCCGGTTCGCCTTGCCCGAATGACGTGGATCACCAACGGCGATGGATTGGAACGGCTTTCGAGCGGTCGCTTCGCCAGGCGGAACGATATAGGGCGAAAGCCGCATTCGCCGGCCGTCGACCGAAAACACCGCCGTCGACCGAAAACACGAACAGGGCGTTGCCACTCTGGAGCCGCGCGCCGATGTGCCGATGTGCCGATGTGCCGATGTGCCGGCAGGGATCGAATAGTCAGCGATTTACCCTTTCAGGGGCTCAGGCCGCCCGATGCGCCTCAGTCGGCGCAACGCCCAGCGTGCCGACGACCAGATCCTCAAAGCGCCGCGCGGCGCGGCTGCGCGCGCGCGCCGGCGAGTAGGCGACTGAAAGGAAATGCGAGGGCAGCACCAGGACATCACGCAGCAGACCGAAGTGTCTGCCCAGGCCACCGAACTGCGGGTCTGGATGCATCATCGGATACACCGCATCGGTGGCCCTGAGGATTCGCCGCGCCAGATCAAAATCATCGACCACATACCGCGGCTGAAACGGCGGCAGTTCATGGTGAGCAAAACGCTGGCCGATATCCGAATACATCGGCTCGACGCTCTCGGGAAGAATGAAAGGAAATGCGAGAACGTCGAGCTCGCACGGCGGCTCGCCGCGCCGGGCCAATGGGTGGCCGAGTCTGACCATGCCCGCGAAGTGCATGCGGGCCAGCGGCACGACCTCGATGTCGCGCCAGCGCTTGAGGTAGCTGCTGGACCCCACCATCAAATCGAACTCGCCGTTGATGAGCCGAGGACACAGCGCCTGCGTGCTGCCCGTCACAGTCTCGATCGCGACATCAGGATGCTCGCGGGCGAACAGGACCAGGGACGCGGCGATGTGGCTGATGTAGCCGGCCGGTGCAATCCCCAGACGCAGACGCCCGCCCGCCAGATCTCTGGCATCTTTGACGTGCGCAACGAAACTGTCCATATCGCCCAGCAGCCGCTTGGCGCCGCTGACGAATCGCTCGCCCGCCGACGTGAGCGATATGCCGCGGGGCAGGCGATGAAACAAAGCAGTGCCCAATGCCTCCTCGACTTCCGAGAGGCTGCGCGACAACGCCGACTGCGTGACGCCGAGCGTCTGCGCCGCCGTCGTGACAGCCTCGGCACGCGCGAGCTCCAGCACATAACGCATCCGTTTCAGATCGACCGGATAGCGCATCAACTGACATTCACAGTTCTCATGGCAAACATGAAAGAACGAATTTGACATCATGTCAAGCGAGGCTCACTGTCACGGATAAGCGGCACATTGCGCGCCGGCGCGGTGTCGAGCCATGGCCGCTTGACATGCATGGGCCAGCCTGCTGCTGTTTTCATCTACCCCAAGGTCGCCCGAAGACCGCCTGTCAAAGAGGTGAATTGCCATGAGCATGCTGCCCGAATCAGTCACCATCACCGACGACACCATGCGCGAAGGCATGCAGATCGAGAGCGCGGCCATTGCGGTCGAGGCCAAGCTGCGCCTGCTCGACGCGCTCGGCGAAACCGGCGCCAAGGTGATTTCGATCGGCTCCTTCGCGCATCCCAAATGGACGCCGCAGATGGCCTGCATCGACGAGATTGCCGAACGCTTCGTGCCCAAGCCCGGCATCGTCTACACCGCGGCGGTCTTCAACAAGGCGGGTCGTGACCGCGCCGACCGCCATTACCCGAAGATCGACATCCGGCGCAAAGGGCGTCTGCCGGCCACTCACGTCGAAATGTGCGATTCATTCGCACGGCGCAACTACAACCGCACGCAGGCCCAGCAGATCGAGGCGATGGACGCCACCATCGAGGCCGCGAGGGCCGCAGGCGCGCAGGCCGCTTCGGTGGCGATCGGCAATCCCTTCGGCTCGAACTTCGAGGGCGCATTCAGCCTGGCTCAGCGAATGGAATTCCTCGCCATGATGGTCGGCAGATGGCAGGCCGCCGGCATCCCCGTCACCCGTATCTCGTTCCTCGAAGCCATGGGCTGGAATCTGCCGCACCTGGTGCGCGAAACCATGACCGCCATCCGTGACCGCTGGCCGCTGGTCACCGATTTCCACATGCACCTGCACAATCAGCGCGGCGCCACCCTGGCCAGCTACTACGAGGCGCTGCAGCTGGGCGCACGTGAATTCGACACCTGTCTGGGCGGCATGGGCGGCTGCCCCTATTGCGGCAACGGCCGCGCGGCTGGCCATGTGCCCACCGAAGATCTCGTCGATATGTGCCACGAGATGGGCATCGAGACCGGCTACAAGCTCGACAAGCTGATCGAGGCGGTCGCGGTCGCCGAAGAAGTGGTGGGTCATCCTTTGTGGGGCCATGTATCGAAGTCCGGCCCGCGTCCTCGCGGCGATGCCCTCTATCCGATCGACATGCCCTTCGTCGAGACCCTCGAAGAAGCAGCTCACTTCCGTACAGGCCCGCAGGTATACGCGGGTCAGCTTTCGCCCTGGCAAGACAACGACGCGCTGCTGCGTTCCTGAGGTATCCGAGATGACCATCAAGCTCTATCACTGCACGCGCGCGCGCTCGATGCGCCCGCTCTGGACCCTGCTCGAGATGGGACTGCCCCATGAACTGATCACGCTGCCTTTCCCGCCGCGGGCGCTGCACAGGGAATACCTGAAGATCAATCCGCTGGGCACGGTGCCTTGCATGGTCGACGGCGATGTAGTCATGACCGAATCGGCAGGCATCTGTCAGTACCTGGTCGATCGCTACGGCCCGACCGATCTGGCGGTGGCCAAAGACGAGCCAGACTACGGCGCCTACCTGAACTGGCTGCACCGCAGCGACGCCACGCTGACCTTCCCCCAGACCCTGGTGTTGCGCTACACCCGACTGGAACCCGAAGAACGCCGCAACCCGCAGGTGGCGTCCGACTACCGCAAGTGGTTCCTCGCGCGGATGCGCTGTGTCGAAGAAGCGACCGCCACGCGCGACTACCTCTGCTCCAACCGATTCACGATCGCCGATATCTGCGTGAGCTACGCGATCGTCCTGGCGCGCTCGCTCGACATCGACGAAGTCTTCACACCCCATGTGAGGCGCTATTTCGATCGACTCATCGAACGGCCCGCTTTCAAACGCGCCTACGATCTCTAATACTCGACCCAGGAGCAAGCATGCCCGTGATCGAGTCAAAACTCGACGTCCGAGCGGAACGGTTCTCCGAGAACCGGACCCAGATGCTCAAGACCCTCGAAGCACTGGATGCGCTGTACGCGCAAGCAGCACAAGGAGGCGGTGAAGAAACCCTGGCGCGCCTGCGCAAGCGCGGCAAGATGCCGCTGCGCGAACGCATCTCGATGGTGCTCGACCCCGACACACCGTTCCTGGAGATCAGCCCACTGGCGGCGTGGCGCTCCAACTTCGATGTCGGGTCCGGCTTTGTGGTCGGCATCGGGGTCATCGAAGGTGTCGAGTGTGTGATCCTCGGCCACGACCCATCGGTGCGGGCCGGCGCCTTCAATGCATTCAACGCCAAGAAGCTGATGCGCGGACTGGAAATCGCCCGCACCAACCGGATGCCCTATGTGCAGTTCGTCGAGTCGGCAGGCGCCGACCTGCGCGGCGAGTCCGGCTCGGGCGACCCAGAGGCCGCCATCCGGCGCGAGACCGGCCACTTCGCGGAGTCCGGCCGCCTGTTCTACGAGATCACCGAACTCTCGAAGATGCGCATACCGACCATCTCGCTGGTGTTCGGCGCCTCCACCGCAGGCGGCGCGTATCAGCCGGGCATGAGCGACTACAACATCTTCATTCGCGGCCAGTCGAAGGTGTTTCTCGGTGGCCCGCCCCTGGTCAAGATGGCTACCGGCGAAAATGCCAACGAAGAAGACCTGGGCGGCGCGCAGATGCACTGCACGGTTTCAGGCCTGGGCGACTACCTCGCCGAAGACGAGACCGACGGCATCCGCATGTGCCGCGAGCTCGTGCGCCACCTGAACTGGCGCAAACAGGGCCCGGGGCCTTCGCTGCCGCCCGATCCGCCCGTCTATGACGAAGAAGAACTGCTGGGTATCGTCTCGCCCGACCTGCGCCAGACCTTCGACATGCGCGAAGTCATCGCCCGCATCGTCGACGGTTCGCGCTTCGAAGAATTCAAGCCGCTCTACGGCCCGACGCTAGTGACCGGATGGGCATCGATTCACGGGTTCCCCATTGGTGTGCTGGGCAACAACGGCGCGCTGTTCTCGGAGTCATCCGAGAAAGCGGCGCAGTTCATTCAGCTGTGCAACCAGATCGACGTGCCGCTGCTCTTCCTGCACAACATCACCGGCTACATCGTCGGCACCGATTTCGAGCAGGGTGGCATCACCAAGAACGGCTCGAAGATGATCAACGCGGTGTCCAACTCCACCGTGCCGCATCTCACTGTCGTCGTGGGTGCGTCTTACGGCGCCGGCAATTACGGCATGAGCGGGCGCGCTTTCGGCACCCGCTTCAATTTCATCTGGCCGACCGCCAAGATCGCAGTCATGGGCCCCAAGCAGATGGCCGGTGTCATGAGCATCGTGCAGCGCACCGCGACCGAGCGTCGCGGCGAAGTATTCGACGAAGAAGCCAACGCCAAGCGGGTGGAGTCAGTGGAATTCTGGGCCGAAGAAAGATCGAAAGGTCTCTTCGCCACTTCCCGGGTTTCCGACGATGGAATGATCGATCCGCGCGATACCCGCAGCGTGCTGGGCATCGCGCTTTCCGCCTGTCACAACAAGGCCGTTGCTGGCACCAAGGAGTTCGGCACATGGCGCATGTAACTATCCAGCCGATTCACCGGCTGCTGATCGCCAATCGGGGCGAGATCGCACGACGCATCCTGCGCACTGCTCACCAGATGGGCATCGGCACCGTCGCGGTCTATGCCGACGGTGACGCCCGGGCCCCGTTCGTCCGCGAGGCCGATTCAGCCATCGCACTCGATGGGCGTTCATCTGCGCAGACCTATCTCGACATCGGCAAGGTCATCGAGGCCTGCCGGCGCTCGGGCGCCGATGCGGTGCATCCGGGTTACGGTTTTCTCTCCGAAAACGCGAACTTCGCCCAAGCGGTGATCGACAACGGCTTCACCTGGGTCGGACCGTCGCCGCAGGCGATTCGCGGCATCGGCGACAAACTGGCTGCCAAACGGCTGGTGCGCCAGATCGACGTGCCGACGCTCGATGCGGTCGAACTGACTGCGGACGCCAATGCGCTGATGGCCGCCGAGCGCATCGGCTATCCGGTGCTGATCAAGGCTTCGGCCGGCGGGGGGGGGCGCGGCATGCGGGTGGTCGAATCGCCAGCGGATCTCGAGCAGGCGATCGCCGCCTCAAGACGCGAGGCCATCGCATCGTTCGGCGACGGCACCGTTTTTCTGGAGCGCTGGCTGACCAAGTCCCGCCACGTCGAGATCCAGATCCTGGGCGATCAGCACGGCAATCTGGTTCACCTGTTCGAGCGCGAATGCTCCATTCAGCGCCGGCACCAGAAGATCATCGAAGAAGCACCCTCCCCGGCGCTCGACGCGAGCCTGCGCGAACGCATGGGCCAGGCCGCACTCGCCGCCGCGCGCACCATCGGCTACTACTCGGCGGGCACGGTCGAATTCCTGGTCAGCGGCCACGATTTCTTCTTCCTCGAAGTCAATACTCGTCTGCAGGTCGAGCACCCGGTCACCGAGGCCATCACCGGCCTCGACCTGGTGCGCGAACAACTTCGCATCGCCGAAGGTGAATCGCTCGGGTACTCGCAGGCCGACCTGAGCATCGACGGCCACGCCATCGAAGCCCGGCTGTGTGCCGAGAATCCCGCGCAAGACTTTCTGCCCACACCGGGAACGGTGGTGGTCTGGGAGCCCGCGCCAGGCGTTGGCATTCGTTATGACTCCGGAGTCGAGTCCGGCAGCGAGATCGGCATCGAGTTCGATCCGATGATCGCAAAAGTGATCGCCAAAGCGCCCACCCGCCGCGAGGCCGCGGCCCGTTTGGCCCGAGCGCTCGAGCAGACCCGTATCCAGGGCATCACCCACAACCGCGACTTCCTGGTAGCCACCCTGCGCTCGCCCGAGTTCCTGCGCGGCGACACCACCACCGACTTCATCGAGCGGGTCGCCCCAGCCGCAAACAGGCCGATCAGCGCCGCCGCGCTCGACGCAGCGGCGCTCGGGGTTGCGCTCTACACCCGCGCCAGACGGGTGGCCTCGGCCAAGGTGCTGCTGACCCTGCCGGCGGGGTTTCGCAACTCGCACATGCCGCCGCAGACGGTGGGCTTTCGCATCGGCGACGCCACACTCGCCGTCAGCTATCGTGTTCAGCGCGACGGCAGCTTCGCCGCCCAGGTGAACGGGCGCGCCTGCAGTGCGGTTGTCTTCGACGCATCAGATCGCGAGATCGACTACGCGATCGATGGGCAGCGCCAAACACTCGCGGTGACCACAGTTGGCGAGCGCCACCTCGCCCACGGGCCTGACGGTGACATCGACCTGACCGAGCTGCCGCGCTTCCCGGCGGCCGATCGCGCCCAGTTCGGCGGCGGGCTCAAGGCGCCGATGCCGGGGCGCGTGCTCGCGATCAGCGTCGCCGTCGGCGACACCGTGGCGCGCGGCCAGCTGCTGCTGGTGCTCGAAGCCATGAAGATGGAACACCGCATCACCGCGCCCGCCGCAGGAACGGTCAAGGCGCTCAAGGTCAGCGCCGGCGACCAGGTCGCCAATGGCGCGCTGCTGGTCATGCTCGACGAGAAAAAACAGGACTGACTGCCATGACTACCACTGAAGCCACTCTGTACCAGGTCCGCAAGGGCGCCGCCTGGATCACCCTGAACCGGCCCGACAACCGCAACGCCTTGTCCGCGGTGCTCGTGAACGAGTTGAGCGATCATCTCGCGGCGGCCAATGAAGACCCGGCCGTGCGCAGCATCGTGATCACCGGCACCGACCCTGCCTTTTGCGCCGGCGCTGACCTCAAGAACCCGCCCGGCAGCGCCACCGAGGGTCGCCAGGCCGTCAGCTTCACCGATGTGCTCAAGGCCATCATGGCAAGCCCGAAGCCGGTGATCGCGGCCGTCAATGGTGCCGCCTTCGCCGGCGGTCTGGGACTGGTCGGCGCCGCCGACATCGTGATCGCGGTCGATGACGCACCCTTCAGCTTCTCGGAGGTACGCATCGGTGTCATTCCCGCGATCATCGCGGTGGTCTGCCTGCCCAAGCTGGGCACGCATCACGGCATGAAACTGATCCTGACCGGTGAACGGTTCAGCGGCGCGCGTGCGCTCGAGATGGGCTTCGTGCATCGTGCGGTGCCCAAGACCTACCTGCAGGCTGCGGTCCAGGAGGAGGTCGACATGATCAACCTGGGCGGCCCGATCGCGGTCACCGAGTGCAAGAAGCTGGTGCGCCAGATTGCGCAGCTCAGCACGGAAGAAGGTTTCAAGATAGCGGGCGAATGGAGCCGGCGCATGTTCGGCACCCCGGAAGCGGCAGAGGGCATGGCCGCATTTCGCGAAAAGCGCAAGCCGGCCTGGATCAAAGCGAGCTGATGGGCAAAGAGGGAGAGCACACCATGACTGAAATCGACGAGTTCCACCGCGAGGTCGAAGCCTGGTTCCGCGCCAACCGGCCGCCCGAACCAGACTTCCTGCTGCCCGAGTCCTTCATGGAGGTCGGCACCGACCAGCAGTTCGAGTACCTGCGCAACTGGCAGCGCAAAGTCTACGAAGCCGGTTATCTCGGCATGGCCTGGCCGAAGGCCTACGGCGGTGGCGGCCTGCCGCAGGCCTACCAGGATGTCGTCAACGCCGAGATGGCGCGCCAGAAAACTCCCTTCGTGCCGAACACGATCGGCCTGAACTGGGCCGGACCGCTGATCCTGGCGATCGGCACCGAAGCCCAGAAACAGCGGTATATCCGGGGCATCCTGAGCGCCGATGACATCTGGTGTCAGGGCTTCTCCGAACCCGACCAGGGCTCTGATCTGGCCAATACCCAGACCCGCGCGGTTCGCGAAGGCGATCAATTCGTGGTCAATGGCTCGAAGATCTGGACCAGCCTCGGCAGTTACGCCAAATACATGATCCTGCTGGCCCGGACCAATCCGCTGGAAAAGCGCTATGGCGGCCTGTCGTTCTTTCTGGTGCCGATGAAGGTGCCCGGCATCGAGACCCGGCCCATCCAGAAGCTCACCGGCGAGTACGGTTTCACCCAGACCTTCTTCAACGACGCCCGCATCCCGGCCGACGGCCTGATGGGCAAAGAAGGCGAAGGCTGGCAGGTCGCGATGCTCACGCTCACCTTCGAGCGGGGCGTCACCGGCGGCCAGGCTGGTGGCCTGGCGCGGGTGAGCATGGGCATCGACGATGTCCTCGAGCTGGCGCATGAATCGCGGCGCGATGGCCGCCCCGCGATCGAAGACCCGTTCGTTCGCGACCAACTCGTGCGCTTCATGATCGAAGACCAGGGCGACAAGCTATGTGCCGCGCGCGCAAAGGTGCCGGCCCTGTGCAGCGAACGACCGAACGCCATTTCACTGTCGGGCAAGCTGCGCACGTCCGAACACCGGCGGCGGCTGTTTCAGTTCGCATTGTCCTTGCAGGGCGCCAACGCGGTGCGGTTCGTGGGCGACGCGGCAGCAGTGGAAGGCGGCAAGTGGCAGCGCACCTACTTCAACTCGTTCTCGTCGACCATCGGCGGCGGAACCAGCCAGATCCAGGCCAACATCGTCGGCGAGCGCGTGCTCGGCCTGCCCAAGGACTGACACCATGAGCGC
>JAYVOV010000035.1:0-2817 GCA_043757735.1 Burkholderiaceae bacterium | reverse complement strand
TGCATTTCGGGAGCCTCTGGCCACCCAGGTCGGCGATTTTGTCCTGCGCCGCGCCGACGGCTTGTGGGCATATCAACTGGCGGTGGTCGTCGACGATCACCTGCAGGGTGTCACCGACGTTGTCAGAGGTGCAGATCTGCTCGAGTCCACAGCGCGCCAGATTTATCTGCAGCAATTGCTCGGCTGCCAGCCCCCCCGGTATCTGCACCTGCCAGTGGTCGTCAACGCGAGGGGCGAGAAGCTCTCGAAACAAACCGGCGCGCAGGCGCTCGACCCTGCCCGGCCAGTCCCAGCGCTCGAAGCGGCGCTCGCGCACCTCGGCCTGCTGCCGACCGCCGCCGGCACGTTGGCCGAATTCTGGACCGAGGCGGTGCAGCGCTGGCGTGAGTCGTGCTGGATGCACCCGATAGCAGGCTAGGAAGCGCCGGCGAGAGGCCAGCCGGCCGCTCAGGCCTTCTTGCCACCCAGGAGAGCCGCCACGCGACCCGACGCTGCACGTCTGCGGCCCGACGCCACCGAGGCAATCGGAGCATCCTCCGGCGCTGAACCCTGGTCCGTGACGGGCGACTCATAGGGCTTGAAGAAGAAGGGGTCGTTCGAATAGCCAGGCAGCTGCGCCTTCTGCACATACGAGCCGGAGCGGCTCTCGCGGCGCGCCGCAGAATGCGGTTCTCGTGCCTCGCGTGGGACCCTCGGTTCGCGCGGTTCGGGCGATTCACGCGCCTCGAGATTGTCTCTCGGCTCACTGAGTTTGAGATTGTCTCTCGGTTCACGGGCTTGGCGCCCCTCGCGGGCTTCGCGTGGCGCACGCCCTTCACGAGACTCCCGTGTTTCACGCGGGCCGCGCGCTTCGCTGCGGCCCGCACTGCGCGCCGCGTCACCGCTGGAACTTCGTTCGCCCGGCACTGCGGCAACCAATAGATTCTGCTGCGGCAGTTCGCGTTTGAGCAGCTTCTGGATGCCATCGAGCAGGCGTTCATCGGAGCCAGTCATCAGCGACAACGCGACACCACTGGCGCCCGCGCGACCGGTACGGCCGATCCGGTGGATATAGTCCTCGGGGGTATACGGCAGGTCGTAATTGATGACCGCCGGGAGCTCGACGATATCCAGCCCTCGGGCAGCAACATCGGTGGCCACCAGGATGGCAATCTCACCCTTCTTGAACGCCTCCAGCGTGGCCAGCCGCTCCTGCTGGCTCTTATCGCCGTGAATGGCGCTGGCATTGAGCCCGTCGCGCTCGAGCTGGCGCGCCAGGCGGCCCGCACCGATCTTGGTGTTGGTGAACACGATGACCTGAGCAAGCTGGCGATCACGAACCAGTTGCGCGACGGCTGCTCGTTTGCTCTCGGCGTCGGCAACGCGGAACACCAGTTGTTCGACATTGTCTGCAGCGGCGTTGCGGCGCGCCACTTCGATCGATACGGGCTGCTTCAGGAAGGTTTCAGCGAGCTTGCGGATCTCGCCCGAGAAAGTTGCCGAAAACATGAGATTCTGGCGCACCGGCGGCAGCAGATTGATGATCCGCTGGATGTCCGGCAGAAAGCCCATGTCGAGCATTCGGTCGGCCTCATCCATCACGAAGACATCGGCGGTGGACAACGAAATAGTGCGTTGGCCGACGTGATCGAGCAACCGGCCCGGTGTGGCAATGACTACCTCGGCGCCCTGGCGCAAAGCGGCAATCTGCGGTGCAATGTCGACCCCGCCGAACACCACCGCAGCCCGCAAGCCAGTGTACTTGGCGTATTCGCGCACATTCTTGTAGATCTGGTCGGCCAGTTCACGGGTGGGCGCCAGGATCAGCGCCCGAACCGGATGACGAGCCGGCGAAGCACTGGTGCTCGCGTGGGGCAGCAGGCGCTGCAGAATGGGCAGAGCGAATCCGGCCGTCTTGCCGGTGCCGGTCTGCGCCGCCCCCATGACATCGCGCCCTTGCAGCACGATCGGAATGGCCTGCACCTGGATTGGCGTTGGCTCGCGGTAACCGAGTTCGGTGACCGCGCGAAGTAGGGACTCGGCGAGG
The DNA here is from genome assembly GCA_043757735.1 of Burkholderiaceae bacterium. Taxonomy (GTDB): domain Bacteria; phylum Pseudomonadota; class Gammaproteobacteria; order Burkholderiales; family Burkholderiaceae_E; genus Quisquiliibacterium. Next base: position 791 of record JAYVOV010000035.1, on the reverse strand, counting down.
CCGAAATCGTTGAAGGTGATGGTGCTTGGTGTCGTGTTCAATGGGTGGGGGGCCAGGCTCAGGCCGGGGCCCGCAAAAGTTGATTCGGGCAATGGATCCACTGAAGCTTTGCTTTGTGGAGCCAGGCTATTCCCGCATTGTCTCTCATTCCAGGGCGGACGCAAACCACTACGCCATGGCGGCGCGGTTGATATACTGATTTTTTGAACAGTTAACTCGATCATCCGACAGCCTCCAGAAGGCTTGCCGAGGGTGGCGCACTGAACAGACAATGCAATAAACATGTGCGCATACTCAATTCCGAGCAGCGTCAGTTGGGAAATGTTCAGAACATGTTCTTCATCACAAAGCTTCAAATGGCCTTATCACGCGCCGGTCTGGCAGCGGTGGCGCTGTGCCTGCTAAGCGCCTGCCAGTCCCTGCTGCCGGGGTCGATCACCAAGACTTCCGTCTCGTGGGAATCCTTCAAAGAAGCTCGGACGGTGATCGAACGGGTGATACCGTTTCAGACCCGGCGCGAGCAGCTCACCGCCGATGGCCTCGACCCCTACACCAACCCGGCCGTCACGCTGCTCACCTACACCGATATCGTCCAGCGATTCGCGGTTGGCTCGGCGATCCGCCCCGAAGAACTCGATCGCGGCATCCGCGAATGCCTGGCGGCGGGCAAAAGATGCGTCGGTTATGCCGTAGCGGCCCGCAATTCGAAGCGCGACCGAGTCGGCAACTTCTGGCTCGATTCATTGAACTTCAAACGCGAGACCGACACCTCTGGCTGGACCTTCAATGCA
>JAYVOV010000034.1:0-2823 GCA_043757735.1 Burkholderiaceae bacterium | reverse complement strand
TGGCCGAGCTTCAAAAGCTGTTCCTCGAAAGCTGGGCCTCGCAGAAAGGGCCTGCGCTGATTCGTCGGAACTGGTTCCCCCCGCCCGAGCGCGCGGGTGGACTGGTGGTACGCGCGATCGGCAGTTCGCCGGACGAGGCTTTCAGCCAGATTTACGCGACGCTGTTGTCGGCGATCGCGAGCGCGCAGACCAGTGTGCAGATCACCAACGCCTACTTCGCGCCCGATCCGCAACTGCTGTCGGCGCTGGAAGCGGCGGCGGGCCGTGGCGTGATGGTCGCACTCATCTTGCCGAGTCAGACCGACTCCTGGCTGGTGTTCCATGCCGGCCGGGGTTATTACGAACGCCTGCTGCGAGCGGGTGTCGAAATTCATGAGAGGCAGGGGGCGGTACTGCATTCCAAGGTTGCGCTGATCGACGGCGTGTGGGCCACGGTCGGCTCCACCAACCTCGACTGGCGCAGCTTTCTGCATAACTACGAACTCAATGCCGTGGTGCTCGGTGTCGCCTTCGGCGCCGAGCTGCAGGCGATGTTCGCCAAGGACATGGCGGCATCAACGCAAATTACCCTGGAGCGCTGGCTCGATCGCGGCGTGGTGCCGCGCCTCAAGGAAGGTTTTGCGCGAATCTGGGAGTACTGGCTCTGATGCAGGTGGTAACTGGCTGGCCAGTGTGATGCCTGCGGGCTCGGTTTTGGCATGCAGCATCGCATGGTCTGCCCGATCGACCAATGACGCCACCGTTTGCCCATCGCGCGGAAACATCGCGATACCGATGCTGGCCCGCACCTGCACACTCGCCAGGCCCAGCTGATACGGCGCCGACACGATGTCGATCAGCTTGTGGCTGATGGCCAGCGCGTGGTCGTCGCGCTGAAGCTTCGGCAGCAGACAGATGAATTCATCGCCACCGTGGCGGCTCACACGGTCCTCGCCACGCATGGCGTGAACCAGTCGGGCGCTCACTACCCTGAGCAGGGAATCGCCGGCAGCGTGGCCCAGGCCGTCGTTGACTGCCTTGAAGTTGTCGAGATCGAGGAACAGCAGGCAGAACCCCTGTCCGTGAGCGGCGTGCCAGGCGAGCGCATCGGCGGAGTATCGGCCGAAGGCCAGGCGGTTGGGCAACCCGGTCAACGCATCTCGGTCGGCTGTGAATTGCGCCCGGCGCTCACGCAGGCGGCTGAGCGCCAGCGCACGCTGGGCGGCGCGCAGTGCCTGCTGGGTTTGAGCCAGGGCTGCTTCGGTGATGTTGCGGCTGTGTCGGCATTGCCTGAGCGCTCTGAGCAGCGCCTTCGGGTCTGCTGACGGCGATGGTCGAACCCAGCTTGCGGGCGAGAGATGTCGGTTCAACGAATCGTTCATGTTCAGGCTGCCTAAAAAGGCCGCAGGCGGCTCGTGTCAGCTGGCGGCAAGGTGTCGAACGCGACACGATGCGTGATGCTGCGGCACGGCGGGCGCTCTGGTCTGTACGTTTACGAACGGATCAGGCCGGTGGCGCAGCCGGCCGATGCGCGCCGATGATCAGATGGTGGCTGGGGGCGGCGGTGTCGGTCAGTCGCAGCCAGTCGCCTTCGGGCAGCAGACTGGCGCCTTGCGCGAGCGTGGCGGCGATCTCGTGTTTTGCATGCGCAGCACAAACCGTGAACCGGTGCACGCGCCCGTCGCGGCGCAAGGTGAGATCCACCCGGGGCCAATGCCCGGGCAGGGCGGGTTGCAGACGCGCCCGCTCGCCTTCCACGACGAGCCCGCAGATGGCGCCGACCGCGGCGCGGTGCAGCACCGCTGCCGATCCGGTGTACCAGCTCCAGCCGCCTCGGCCCGCGTACGGTGGCTGGCTGTAGATATCGGCCGCGACGGCGTAGGGTTCGAGGCCATACAAGGGTCCGTGCTGCGGGTGGGCGGCGCGGTGTGCGGGACTGCAGGCCACCCAGGCGCGATAGGCGGCGTCGCCGTCGCCCAGCTGCGCCCAAGCCATGGCGGCCCAGGCCGCGCCATGGTTGTATTGCCCGCCGTTCTCGCGTACACCGGCCGGGTAGGCCTGGATATAACCTGCCGCCGGCTCCGAATGAATCAGCGGCGGATCGAGCAGGCGCAGCAGACCGTGTTCGGGATCGGCCAGCAGGCGCTGTGCCGAGGCCATGGCCATCTGCTGGCGCGGCACAGGCGCGGCGCCAGACAGCACGCTCCAGGCCTGCGCGATGAGGTCGATCCGGCACTCCTTGCGGCCGTGGGAGCCCAAAGGCGTGCCATCGTCGAAAAAAGCCCGCACAAACCATTCACCGTCCCAGGCGCTGGCCTGCAGTGCCTGGCGCCAGCCTTGCAGCGCAGTCTCCCAGGTGGCGGCGCGTGTGGTCTCGCCGCGCGCGCGCGCGACAGCGGCGAAATCGCCGGCCACCTGACACAGGAACCAGCCCAGCCACACCGACTCACCGCGCCCGCCGGCGCCGACGCGGTTCATGCCGTCATTCCAGTCGCCCGAGCCCATCAACGGCAGGCCATGTGCGCCGGTGGCCAGGCTGCGCTCGAGTGTTCGGGCGCAGTGTTCGTAGAGCGTGGCATGCTGATCGCTGATGCGCGGGATGTAGTACGCATCCTCGGCATCAGCGGGTACCTCGTCGCCTTCGATGAACGGCACACGCTCGTCGTAGACCGCCTTGTCGCCCGTGGCTGCTACGTAGTGGAGCGCTGCATGCGTGAGCCAAAGCAGGTCATCGCTGAACCGGGTGCGAACGCCGGCGCCGCTGTGCGGGTGCCACCAGTGCTGCACGTCGCCTTGCACGAACTGGCGCGCCGCGGCCCGGAGCAGATGTGCGCGCAGCAGCCC
>JAYVOV010000033.1:0-2826 GCA_043757735.1 Burkholderiaceae bacterium | reverse complement strand
GCAATTCGACGGATAAAGCGCCGGGCGGCATGGCTGTCCAGCACGATTCGGCCGCGAACGAGTTTCAGGCCCATGAAGCGTCGACGCATTCACAAGGCTGGGACCGTTGGTGCCTGATGAGCTACGACAAGAAGGCGCCGCGCTATTTCTGCGGCAAGTGCGTGCTGAAGAACCGCGGCTGGGCGGTCAACACCCTCACCAATCCGGCCGGGGACGTTCAGGATGCCTGAAGGCTTTACGCTGGTCTGCATGCCGAGGCGCTCGCGCGTCCTGAGCGGCGAGAGCCTGCCCGTGAGCGTGACCGCGAACAACGAGGAAGGCGAAGGGGACGTCGTCCTCGGCCTGGCACCGACGCAGCCCATCGTCTTCGAACTGCTGTCTGACACTGGTGAGCGGCACGTGCGTTCGCGGGCGATCGCGCGCGCCGAAGCGGACGGCGACAGGGCGCGGCCGCCCCCCAAACCTCGGCAATTCACGCTCGCCGCAGGCGCGTCGCGCGAGTTCGACGAAGACCCCGCTGCGGGTTCGCTCACGCCGATTCCACCGGGGCGCTACCGGCTGATCGCCCGCATGACCGTCGACGACCGGCATGCCGTCTCCGACGAGGTCGACATCGTCGTCGAGGCACCGGCCATCGGCGCCTTGTCGACACTGTTTTGCCCCATGACCGGCAGCCACGCCCAAGCCTTCTGCCTCGGCGGCGCGTCATCCGTGCTTTACCATCGCGAAACCGGCGGCATGCTCGCCAATGCGGCCGTTTTCGGACGGTGCGCCGAGACCGGCGCAGTGCAGGACCTCGCGATGGCGCTTCATGTCGTGCCGGGGCTCGCCGGGCGCTGGGTCGCCTGGCTGGACGAGCGCGGACTCGGTGCGGTTCTCAGCCTGGGCGCGGGGACCATCACTGCGAGGCCGGGCCCGGCGGCGGTCGCGCTCGACGCTGCACGGTTCGTGCGGATCGGCTGGCAAAGGCGCTCGCTGACACCACAGCCGATGCTGGACGGCGGGGAAGCGGTATTCATGATCGTCGGCCTGCGCGACGGGGTGGCCCACCTGCAGTCCTTCATTGTGACGGATGGTGCGGTGACTGCGGGCGAGCCGGCACCGCTGGGCGGCCAACCTGCTTTTCGCGTGCTGGCCTGCCAAGCGTTCGCCGCCGGCGACACCTATCTGGCGTGGGCCGAGACAGCTTCGGGGTCGACACGCCTGGTGGTCAGGAGAATGGACAATGCCATGCAATCGACGACGGGTGCACCGCGCGTCGTGTACGAACGGCGTTCGCCCTTGCTGGCACTGCACATGGCGCCGCTGGCGGCTGCTGGCATGCCGGTCGTCGTGCACGCACTGTTCGGACCGGAGCCGGGCCCGGATGACCAGAAGCAACTCGTCCACGTGAGCGTGCCGCTCGACGGCGCGGATGGCCAGGCTCAGGTGGTGAGCCTGCCCGTGCCTGAAGTCCTGCCCGAGGCCTGCGCGATCTCGGATCTGCACCCGGGCGGATTCGTCGTGCTCGCCAAGTGCGGCGACGACCTGCTCGTCATCACCAGCGCCGGCCCCAGAGCGTGGCGGCTGCTCGCAACCGACACGCCCGATCTGCAATCGCTCCAGATAGCGAGCACCGCGCGCGGCTACTGGGCAGCGTTGGCTGTCGATCCACAAAGAGGCCTGATCGTCCTGCCCGACCCCGATTTCAGCTTCGAAGCCTGACGACGGGCAACGCGAACCCCGTCTTTACGCCGAGGTGACGCTTCCCACGACCTCAAAGAAAACGTCGTCGTGCTCGAGCTCAGTCAGGTCGAGCGTGTGCCCCGGCCGCAAGCCCGCATGCTCGATGTCCAGCGACTGGTCGCCAGGCGTCGCGCCGGCAAGCAATCCGATGCTTGCGTGTCTGGCCTTGAGATTGATGTTCTCGACGAAGTTGTTCGACCTGTGATCTCGCACCTCGAATGCGACCCACACCTGCGGGAGCATCACCAGATCGACCTTCTTGTCGTCGCCGTCGGCCAAGCTCACGTCCTTCGCGGCTTCCAGGTACCACCCGGCGGCCCGGGCGCCGCACTTGCCCTCCACCGCGCCCTGCCCGGTCATCTGGCCCATCGAGGCCTTCTCGTCCGTCGAGGTGGCGCAGCGGACCGCGTCGCGCGATCGGTCGCTCCAGGCGATATCGATGGTCGGCTGTGGCAGTTTCTGGCGGCGGGCGTTCGGGCGCCCGGTCACGCCGACGTCGAGCTTCCAGAAACTGCAGGGCGCCACCGGCCTGACCGCGGCCTGGCCGCCCTCGATCTTGGCGACGGTGTCGTTGGCCTGGAACTGCTCGGAGTCCTGGCGGGGGGCTTCTTCGTCTTTGCGTCCCATGTCAGTGGCCCTCGGCCAGGGTTTGCAGGTGATCAAGTGTGCGGCCGACGATCATGTCGACCTTGGAACCGGGCCGCAGGGTCTTGTCCCCGAGGATCTCCTTCGCCCAGGGAAACTCGAGGTCTTCGTCGAAGTGGCAGCCAATCGTGAACATCACGTTGATCCAGCGCAGGATGTCGGCGTGCGCGACGAAGCCATGTTCACGAGCGCGCTTGAGCGCGATCGCGACCAGGCCGCGCAAGTCGGCTTCGCTGAACGCGGCGCACTGCGTGGCGTATTTCTCGCGGATGAAGGCCAGGATGCGTTCACCGAGCAACTCGCGCTGCGCTTTGGTGAAGACCTCAAGCTGTTCTTTACGAATGATGAGCATGACAGTCTGACCGAAACGGTTCGTCGGGCTGCATTCTGAGGGATAGCGGCCGTTGTTGCCACTGCCATCTGCCATCGCGTCCCTGCGACGGAACCGCCGTACGA
>JAYVOV010000032.1:0-2837 GCA_043757735.1 Burkholderiaceae bacterium | reverse complement strand
GCGGCAGGCACCGGTCACTCGGGCTTGACGCCCGCCTCCCGGGCAACCTGCCGCCAGCGGGCGCTCTCCTCGCGCATGTACTGCTCGAAACGCTGCGGAGTCGAGGGCGCGGGTTCGGCCCCCTGGGCGGCAAACTGCTGTTTGAGTTCGGTTGATGCCAGCGCTTTCATCACCGCCACGTGCAAACGGTCGATGATCTCCTTCGGCGTGCCGGCTGGCACGACCAATCCCTGCCACGAACTGACGTCGAATCCGGCCAGTCCGCTTTCCGCCACCGTCGGCACATCGGGGGCAACGCTGGAGCGCCGCTCGGTGGTCACTGCCAGCGCCCGCGCCTTGCCGGCACGCGCCTGCGGATACAAAGTCGAAAAGGGGTCGAACAGCACGTCGATCTGTCCGCCGATCAGGTCTGCGATCGCTGGCGCACTGCCCTTGTAGGGCACATGGTTCATCTTCACACCCGCCCGAGTGCTGAACTGCTCGACCGCCAGATAGATGGAACTGCCGGCGGTGCCATAGTTCAGGCGACCGGGGCGCGACTTGGCGAGCGCCACCAGCTCGGCCAGCGAATTCGCGGGCACGGCCGGATTGACCGCGATCAGCAACGGCTGGGTCGCCAGCATCGACACCGGCGCGAAACTGGCGAGCGGATCATAGGGCAGCCTGGCAAAGGTCGCGGCATTGATGGCCAAGGTGGAAATGTTGCCGATCATCAGCGTGTACCCATCGGGTGCGGCGCGCGCAACGAGTTCGGCACCCAGCACTCCGCTCGCGCCGGGGCGATTTTCGACCACCACCGCCTGGCCGAATTCGGCGCTGAGCCGCGCCGCGAGTGCGCGCCCGACCAGATCGGTGACGCCGCCCGGCGGGAACGGCACGACGATGCGCAACCCGCGGTTGGGATAGCTCTGGGCCGAAGCAATGGCGGCGGCCAGCGACAGCAGCAGGGCGGGCAGGAATCGGCTGAACAGGGCGGGCATCGGTTTCTCAAGAAAATGGGACGAGTGAGTCGATGATGCAACATGCACTCGGCCAGTGTCGAATCCAGCAAGTGCAGCGGCCGCTAGAATGAACCGGTCACCCCAAGGTCCCGCGGAGAGCACGTCATGATCGTCATTGGAACCCGAGCTCACGGCGAGGCACGCCGTCGATTCCTGCAGCTGGCCGATGGCTTCAGCTACCACAAAGGCGAGTGGCTCGAGACCGATCAGAATCCTCTGCTCTCACCCACCATGTTCCTGATCGAGCAGCCGGCCGGAACCGTTCTGGCCACGCATTTTCACCGCGAAAACCAATTCCAGGTCGTGGTCGATGGCGGCGGCACCATGGGCCGCCATGCGATTGCCCCGATCATGATCCACTACGCCGGCGCCTACAGCGGTTACGGGCCGCTGATTGCCGGGCCGCAAGGTGTCAAGTACTTCACCATCCGCGCGGTTCACGAAATCGGGGCCATGATGGTCGCCTCCCAGCTCGAGCGCATGATCCGCGGGCCCAAGCGGCAGGTGCACAGCGAGCGCTATCAGCCAGTCGGTCCCGCCGGCCTGCGGGTAATCGAGCAGCCGACGTGCATCGACCTGATCGAACCCGCTGCCGACAATCTCGCAGCCCAGGTCTGGCAGTTGCCCCCTGGCGCGCGGGTGCAGGCGCGTAGCCCGACCGCCAGCAGCGGTCAGTTCCTCATGGTGCTGTCAGGCGGCTTGCGCCACGGCGATCAGGTTCTGCACGACTGGGAGACCGTCTTCGTGTCGGCCCACGAACCCGCGCACTGGCTGCAGGCGAGCGCAGCCGGCACTGAAGTACTGCTGCTGCAGATTCCTCTCAAAGCGCTCGAATACCAGACGCCGATGGCAGCGGCAGTCTTGCCGTCGTAGGGTTCAGCGCGCTTAAAATAGCTCGCGCCGGATCAGGCTGTCCGTACGCAGTCGGCCGAAACTCGCACGGACCAGCGGGTCACTGGTGTAACTGGGCGCGCTGGTCCATGGGCCCTGCAGCCATGGCAGCGCTGCAGATGCGCTGACTGCAACCGCCCCGCCGATGCACACACTGCCCGAGGCGGCGCCCAGAAGCATCGCAAGGTCGAACCCGCCAGATTTCGCGCCAGTCGGCGCCGACAACTGGATCACACCCTGCCCGCGCCCGACCCGCGACACCGAGTTCACCGACACGTCGCAGGCCGCCAAACCGCCGCCCCAGTTCGACATTGCCAGGACGCCCGCGGCCGGCTGCAGGCAGCTGTCGCGGTGATTGCGATACCAGGCGCTGCCGCTCCAGGCCTGCGCCTCGTAGAGCACCGAGAGCGCCCGCCGGCTGTCGCCATGCGAGTTCATCAATTGCAGACGGCCATAGGTCTGAAGGTTTGCGCCCAGCGCATTGGTGCCCGTGAATTCAATGCCGCTGCCGGCGCCATTGACGATCAGCGAGGCGGCATCAGCGATCGTGCCATTGCCGCTCACCGCTGCCTCACTGGGATCGGCAATATCCAGGGTCAGCGAAATCACCGCATTGAACGCAGCGACCGGCACGACCGGCCGGCTGAAGCGCAGGACTGCGGCGTTGCTCAAGGTGATGCTGCCCAGCCCCGCGCCACTGGCAGCGACGGCCACTGTTTGACCCGAGACTGACAGCGGCGCGCCGGCGGGGGCGTTGGAGGCCCAGCCCAGGCTCACCGATGAGGCGCTCAGTTTGAACAGGCTGCCGGTGTATTGCTGCATGGACTGGCCGGCAGCATTTTGCGCGGTGACGGTGACCGATGGCGCGTTCGCCCAGGCGAAACTCTGGCCGATCCAGGTGAAATTCCAGTCGCCACGTGTCGTGCAGGCCGTGCCCTGAGCGGG
>JAYVOV010000031.1:0-2839 GCA_043757735.1 Burkholderiaceae bacterium | reverse complement strand
CGGCGCAGGCCAACGGATGCGCCGAATAGGTATAGCCGTGGAAGAATTCGATCATGCTGGCGGGACCCTGCATGAAGGTGTCGTAGATGCCTTCGCGGGCGAACACGGCGCCCATCGGGACCGTGCCGCTGTTGATGCCCTTGGCGACAGTGAAGAGATCGGGCACCACCCCCAGCTGCTGGAAGCCAAAGGGCTTGCCGATTCGGCCAAAGCCTGTGATCACTTCGTCGAAGATCAGCAGAATGCCGTGCTTGGCGGTAATGTCGCGCAGTCTTTGCAGATACCCCTCGGGTGGCACCAGCACACCGGTCGACCCGGCGACTGGTTCGACGATCACGGCGGCAATGGTCGATGCATCGTGCAGCGTGACGAGCCGTTCGAGTTCATCGGCCAGGTGCGCGCCCCACTGCGGCAGGCCACGCGAATAGGCGTTGCGCGCCAGATCATGGGTGTGCGGCAGGTGATCGACCGCCGGCAGCAGTGCACCCGAGAACATCTTGCGATTGCCGGCGATGCCACCGACCGAAATACCGCCGAACCCCACACCGTTGTAGCCGCGCTCGCGTCCGATCAGCCGGGTACGCTGGCCTTCGCCACGCGCCCGGTGGTAGGCCAAGGCAATCTTCAGGGCGGAGTCGACGGCCTCGGAGCCCGAATTGGTATAGAAGATCTGCGAGAACGGCTTGCCGGCCAGGGCAACCAGACGGCGCGACAGTTCGAACGCCGCTGGATGTCCCATCTGAAAGGTGGGTGCGAAATCTAGTGACCCAGCGGCCTGCGCGATGGCGTCGACGATGGGCTTGCGGCAATGGCCGGCGTTCACGCACCACAGGCCCGCGGTCCCGTCCAGGATGGCGCGGCCTTCTGGCGTGTAGTAGTGCATGCCCTCGGCGCGCGCCAGCAGGCGCGGACTCGCCTTGAACTGCCGGTTGGCAGTGAAGGGCATCCAAAATGCCGACATGCCGGCTTCGGTGGCATTGGCTTCGGTGGCGTTGGTTTCAGGGGCCAGCGCCCCCATCTTGGCAATGTCGTTCATGTTTGAGTCTCCCGCTGCAATCCCTCGATTGTCGGCCGAAGCAGCATCAGCAGCAACAACCCCGGCAAGGCGGCGACCACCGAGACCAGAAAGAAACTCGGCCAGCCCAGCACCTCGACCAGCACGCCGGACGCCGGACCCACATACACGCGCCCGATCGCGGCCAGCGCCGACAGCAGCGCGAACTGCGCCGCCGAAAACTCACGCTGGGTCAGCGCCATCAGGAAGGCCACAAAGGCGGCCGTACCCATGCCGCCGCACAGATTCTCCAGGCCCACCGCGCCGGCCAGCAGCGCGGTGTCGCGCGGCAGCACCGACAGCAGCCAGTAGCCCAGATTCGACACCGCCTGCAGCACACCAAAAACCATCAGCGCCTTGAACAGGCTGACACGCGCCAGCCAGGCGCCGCCGGCCAGGGCGCCGATGAGCGTGGCCGCCAGGCCGAACACCTTGTTGACCGCACCGACCTCGGTCTGGCTGAAGCCCACGCCGCGGATCAGGAAGGTGGTGGCCAGACTGCCCGCGAAGGCGTCGCCCAGCTTGTAGAAGACGATGAAGATCAACAGCCATACCGCCTTGTCGCGCGCGAAAAACGCGTCCCAGGGCACGACGAAGGACGGGAATCCGACCGCGCGGGCAACCCGGATAGCCATCGCGAAGGACAACATCAGCGACCCGGTAAGCAGCACGAGACGCCCGAACCGGTCGGTTTCCAGCGCGCCCCAGGGCAGCGCCCGCAGACCGAGCCAGACGGCCAGCCCGGTGGCCAGCATCGCCGCGAAGCCGATCAGTTCACGCGAGGCGGCGCCCGGCGCGGTTTTGCCGATCGGCTGGGTCGCAGGCACTTCAGGCGCGAGCGCGGAAACCACCGCGAACAATCCCATCAGCACCGCCATCACCCGGTAGGTGGCCGGCCAGCCAAGCCACTGATCCGCCAGGATCAGCGCAAGACCGCCCGAAACCAGCATCGCCAGCCGATAGCCCAGCACCGACACGGCCGCGCCGGCGCCGCGCTCGCGCTCGGCCAGCAGGTCGGACCGATAGGCATCGAACACCACGTCCTGAGACGCCGACAAGAACGCAATCGCAACCGCGACCGCCCCCATGAGATCGATCTGCGTGCCCGGGTCGAGCTGCGCCATCAGCAGGAAAGCGCCCGCCAGCAGAAGCTGTGTCAGCAGCAGCCAGCCGCGCCTGCGCCCGATCCAGGGCGGCTCGAAACGATCGATGAGCGGGGCCCAGACGAATTTGAAGGTGTAGGGCAGACCAGCCAGCGCAAAGAAACCGATTGTCTTGATATCGACGCCCGACACCGTCAACCAAGCCTGCAGGCTGCCCGTTGACAAGGCCAGCGGCAAACCGCTCGCGAAGCCCAGCAGCAGCAGCACGCCGACTCGGCGGCTGGCGAAAGCTTGCAGGAGGGGGGTGCGCGGGGACTCGGCTGGCATGGTACGGCCAGGTCAGTGTAGCAGCGCGGTCGAACAGGCGATCGGCTACCATCTGCGGCCCGGCGCGCTTCGCCGGTCAGGACAGGAAAGCGGATATGGCAAGTTCAATGTTTTCTCGTCGGCAATGGGCGCTCTCGGCGACAACAGCCGCGCGTCTGGCAGCGGGCCCCTGGCTGGCTGCCATCGCCATCGCGTGGTCGTGGCCGGTGCTCGCCCAGAACACCCAGACGCAGGCTGAGCCGCCGGCACAATCCACCCGTCAGGGCAGCGACGGCGTCAACGTGGGCAGCGCCAGCAGCATCGCCAAGCTGGTGCCTGCCGAGAAGCTCGAACGCATGGCCACCGAGCAGTACTC
>JAYVOV010000030.1:0-2841 GCA_043757735.1 Burkholderiaceae bacterium | reverse complement strand
AAGGAATCGCGATGACTAACATCGACACGGCGCAACCCGTCGAGACTCAGAGCGCTGACTGGCGCACACCCCTGCTCACCCTGATCAATGCCAGCTGGACCACGCAGGCGATCGCGGCGGCGGTGCAGCTGAGCCTGCCGGAAAGCCTGCGCGACGGACCGCAATCGCTGTCGGCGCTGGCGCAACGCACGTCCTGCCACGCGCCTTCGCTGTTGCGGCTGCTGCGTGCGCTGGCGAGCGTGGGCGTCGTGGTGCCGGCTGAAGATGGCCGCTTCGCGCTCACGGAAATGGGCAGGCTGCTGTGTGTTGACGCGCGGGGCTCGCTCGCCGCGTGGGCCGAGTTCTGCGGCACATACGCCTGGACGGCATGGGGCCAGCTCGCCGAGTGCGTGCGCAGCGGGCAGAGCGTCCGCAGGCGGGCAGGACACGCTGACGGATTCCAGCACTTGGAAAATGACCACGAAACTGCGGCGCTGTTCAACCGCGCCATGGTCAGCCTGACCCGATCGGTCGCCGCCACGGTCGTCGATGCTGTCGACTTTTCGGGCATCGGTCGCATTGCCGATGTAGGCGGCGGATTCGGGGAACTGCTTGCTGCAGTGCTGCGTGCCCACCCTTCGATGCGCGGCGTGCTGTTCGACCTGGCCCATGCGACGCAGGCAGCCAGTGCGGGACTGCGCGATGCCGGTGTCGCCGATCGTTGCGAGGTGGTGACGGGGAGCTTCTTCGACGCGGTACCTGCGGGGGCAGATGCCTACCTGCTGAAAAGCATCCTGCACGACTGGGACGACGAGCACTGCTCTTTGATTCTTGCCCAATGCGCTCGGGCAATGCGCCCGCACGCGCGGCTGCTGATCGTCGAGCGCATGATGCCCGAGCATTTCTCGGTCTCGGCGCGCGACCAGGCGATTGCCCGCTCAGACCTCAACATGCTGATCGGCCCGGGGGGCTGCGAGCGCACGCTCGTGCAATACCGGTCCTTATTGAAGGCTGCAGGACTGCGCCCGACAGGGCTGCTTGCTCTGAGTGGCGGGTTCAGTGTGCTCGATGCCGCGCTGGCATAGTGGTCGCAGGCCGCTTGCCAGGCAGCGGGTAGCAATGAGTACGTCAACCGCCCCGCGCACTGTCACGCCGAGAGCTCGGAGCCGGCGGCAGTTTCGAGCGCCTTCGATGGCAAGGTCAGCGCCGCCGATATTGACTTTCTCGAGATGCCCAAAAAGGCGCTTGGCCTCATTGCCACCAGGTCACCCTCCCACTCGTACTTCCTACGCAACTTGCGCAGCTCGGTCTGCCCTCACCAAGATTTCGATGAACCGCAGAAATGCCGTATTCAAAATGCCCTTTGTGAAAGAGCGGGAGAATTGCCAGTTCGGCGCCAGCCTGCCGGCGTCATGATGCGGGCTTCGCCTATTTCGACAAGTCCTGCAATGATCACCGCTTCGACTCAGCTCCTCGCCATCATCGGCTCGCCCATCGGCCTGGTGCGCTCGCCCGAGAACTTCAACCGCTGGTTCGCGCAGGCCGGGGTGGACATCGCACTGTTCCCCGCGGATGTCGAACCGACGCGCGTCGCGCATTTCGTGGAACTGGCCCGAGGGATGCGCAACCTGCGCGGCTTTATTGTCACCATGCCGTACAAGCGCGTCGTCGCCACCTTGGTCGACGAGCTGAGCCCACGCGCTGCCGCGATCGGTTCGGTGAATGTGGTCCGACGCGAGGCCGATGGGCGCCTGGCTGGCGACATCGTCGATGGGCTGGGATTTATTGCGGCCGCGCGGCGTCATGCGTTCGACCCGGCCGGGCGCCGTGCGGCGCTGATCGGGGCGGGCGGCGTTGGCACCGCAATCGCCGACGCTTTGTGCGAAGCGGGGCTGGCCGAGCTGGCGCTGGCAGATGTCGACAGCGCTCAGGCCGACACACTCGCGCGGATGCTGAGCGAGCGCCATCCGGCGGTGAAGATCGTGGTCGGCGTGACCAGTCTGGCGGACTGCGACCTGCTGGTGAACGCCACGCCGGTGGGCATGGGCGGCGAAGACGCGATGCCGGTCGAGGTCGCGAGGCTCGCGGAACTGCCGCGCTGCGCACTGGTGGCCGATGTCGTCACCGCCCCCGCCGTCACGCCGCTGCTGGCGCGCGCGTTCGAGAACGGCTGCCGCATTCAGACCGGCCCCGAGATGGCCCGCGCCCAGGTGGGCACGATCGGTCTGTTCATCGGGCTGATGGACCTGGCGCAGGCCCAGGCCGCGGGCGGGCCGGTGCTGGTGCCGGTGCCGGACGCTGTGGCGCTGCGCCCGGAGAGTCATCTGACGGAGCTCACGCCGGCAGCGCGGCTGCTGGGCCGCGAGGTGCTTTCGGTCGATGCGCAGGCCGGGCTCGCCTCGCTGCGCTTCACGGCGCCTGCGGCGTTTGGCAATCGGCACGGGACTGTGCATGGCGGACTGATCGCCGCGATGCTCGATTCGGCCACCTCCTGCGCGGTCCTGGCGGGCTTGCCGCCGGAGCGCACCTCGCTCACGATGCGGCTGGATACCCGCTTTCTGAAGCCGGCCGCCCTGGGCACCTTGACCGCTTCGGCGCAGGTGGTCGAGCGCGACGACCGGCGGGCATTGGTCGAGGCAAAACTGTTTGACGGCACCGGCGTGCATGTGGCCAGCGCAAGCGGCGAATTCCGGCTTCGCGACCGCACTCGCTAGTCGCGTGTCCGGCGGCCAGGGCTTCGAGCACCTCGATGTGCTGATGGTGGTTGTCGTCGTGTGGATGGCCGTGCGGATAGAGGAAGTTCATCATCGGCCCCACTTGAACCCAGAGACGATCGAGCAGTTCGGTGAGCTGCGGCATGCC
>JAYVOV010000029.1:0-2861 GCA_043757735.1 Burkholderiaceae bacterium | reverse complement strand
GCGAACGACAGGCCGTCGAAAACGAGTTCGTCCTGCCCGCCGAACAGGTTGGCGGCGATCATCGGCAAACCACGCGAACAGACGTTTTCACGTGCTGCGTCGAGGCGCAGATGCTGCTTGTTCATGTGGTACGGCGACGCGTTGAGCGCGAGCAGAACCTGGGCGCCCGCAGCCTGCGCGGCGGCCGGCGCCGACGCGAACCAGAAGTCTTCGCAGACCACCACGCCGATGCGCAGGCCATCGACCGAGAAGACCAGTGCCTGGTCACCGGCATCAAAATACCGTTGTTCGTCGAAGACATCGTAGTTGGGCAGCTCGCGCTTGAAATACTCGCCCAGCACTTCCCCGCGATGCAGCACCAGCGCGGCATTGCGGCGCAGCCCCGCGCGCTGCAGTGGTGCGCCCACGACGACGTGGAGATCAAGTGCCGCAGTTTGCCGAAGGATATGCGCCAGCGCGGCCTCGCACCTGTCATAAAATGCCGCGCGCAGCAGGAGATCTTCCGGGGGATACCCGGAGATTGAGAGTTCGGGCGTCAGCAGCACGCGCGCGCCGAGCGCTGCGGCTTTGCCGGCGGCGTCGATGATGCGGCGGGCGTTGCCGTCGAAGTCGCCGACGGTCTGATTCAGTTGCGCGGCCGCGATGAGAACGGTCATGGGGCGAATTTGCCTGGATCGAGTCGAGAAAGAAGCGGAAATCCGGTGCCGGACAGTAGTAACGATTATCGCATGCGTCTCGTGGCAGGCTTGGACGAAATCCTTGCCGCCGACTGGGACGCCCTACTGGCGCTCGATGCGCCGCCCTTCGTGCGCCACGCGTTCCTGCGCGCGCTGGAGAAAACCGGCTGCGTTGGCGCGGGCACCGGCTGGACGCCAAGCCATCTCACTTTGTGGCAGGGCGAGCACCTGGTCGGCGCGGTCCCGATGTACCGCAAAGCGCATTCCTGGGGCGAGTACGTCTTCGACTGGGCCTGGGCCGATGCCTACGAACGCAACGGGCTGCGCTATTACCCGAAGCTGCTCAGCGCCGTGCCGTTCACGCCGGTGGCCGGCCCGCGCCTGCTCTGCACCGACGATACCGTTCGGACGGCACTCGCCGCGGCGCTGCTCGGCCAGGCGCGCGGTGCCCGGGTCTCGTCGCTGCACGTGCTGTTTCCGCCACCCGCCGAAGCCGCCGCGTTGTCAGGCGTCGGATTCATGATCCGCCAGGGTGTCCAGTTCCACTGGCACAACGACAGCTATCGGCATTTCGACGATTTTCTGGCCGCCCTGGCTCAGCCCAAGCGCAAAAAGATCCGCGCCGAACGCCGCAAAGTGGCCGAACAAGGGGTTGTGCTGCACCGACTGTACGGCCTGGAAATTTCAGAGGCCGACTGGCTGTTTTTCATGCGCTGTTATGAATCGACCTACGCCGCGCACGGATCAACGCCCTACCTGAATCTGGCGTTTTTCCTGGAGCTGGCCCGCACCATGCCGCAGGCGCTGGTCATGGTCCGCGCCGATCGCGATGGCGCGCCGATCGCCAGCAGTCTGCTGATGCGCGACAGCGGCCGGCTGTACGGTCGCTACTGGGGTGCGCTTGAATCCATACCATGCCTGCATTTCGAGTGCGCCTACTATCAGGCGATCGAAACCGCGATCGAGACAGGCATCCGGATCATCGAAGGCGGCGCGCAGGGCGAGCACAAGATGGCTCGTGGTTTTCTGCCGGTGGCAACCAGCTCGGCCCATTGGCTGCGCGAACCAGCGTTCGCGGACGCGGTCGAACGATTCCTCGACCGCGAAGGCTCGATGGTCAACGCCTATCTCGACGAGTTGAACGAGCGTTCGCCCTTCAACGGCACGGCCCCTTCGCCTTTCAACGGCACGGCCCCTTCGCCCTTCAACGGCACGGCGCCGCCAGGCGGTGAAACCTGATACGTCGTTGGCGTTGAATCCGTCCGGCAGGATTCAGCGTCAACCGCCTGCGGCCCGCGCGGGAGTGCGAGCCGGTTCAGAAAAGCGGCTTGTCGGCCGCCAGCTTGTAGGCTTCGAGGCCGGCCAGGATCTCGGCCTTGGCCTCGTCTGGACCGCCCCAGCCCAGCACCTTCACCCATTTGCCTGGCTCGAGATCCTTGTAGTGCTCGAAGAAGTGCTGAATGGTGGCCAGACGCTCCGGCGCGATGTCATCATGCTTTTGCCAATGTTTGTAGATGGGCAGAATCTTGTCGATCGGCACCGCCAGCAGCTTGGAGTCGCCTCCGGCTTCGTCTTCCATTTTTAGCACGCCCAGCGGGCGGCAGCGGATTACAGCGCCCACGGTCACCGGAAACGGCGTGATCACCAGGACATCGACCGGGTCGCCATCGTCGGCGATGGTGCGCGGAATGTACCCGTAGTTACACGGGTAGTGCATCGAGGTCATCATGAAACGATCGACGAACAGCGCGCCGGTCTTTTTGTCGACCTCATACTTGATCGGGTCGGCAGCCATCGGGATCTCGATGATCACGTTGATGTCGTTGGGAATATCGCGTCCGGAATCGACTCGATCGAGATTCATGGCAGGGCTCGCAGATGGGCAGACGGATTGGTGCGCGGGCAACAGAACGCCGCGCACGAAGGGCGTAATTTTAAACAAGTTACTGCAACGAAGCATAATAAAGATTCCGCAGGACCGATAATTTTGCCGCAGGCCAGCGGCGCGCCCAAACCCGGTGTGCAAATCGCTGACACCCCTCGGAGCCCCCATGCTGCAAGCGCCTCAGCGATATCTGAATTTCATCGGCAACGAACTGCGCGCGGCCGACACCGGCGAATCGATCCCCGTCGTCGACCCATCGACCGGCGTTGCCTTCGCCAGCATCCCGCGCAGCCGCGCCA
>JAYVOV010000028.1:0-2863 GCA_043757735.1 Burkholderiaceae bacterium | reverse complement strand
CTGCGCGCCGACATGCCGATGCCCGGACGGCACCATCTCTCGGCGATCGAAGCGCTGGCCGAGCCGGACCACGCCTTGTTTCAGGCCGCGCTGGCTCTATGCCTGGGCAACTGAGCTTCGCGCGCGCCGGCCCCCCGCCATCGCTTTCAGCCGATCCCCGGCCGATCCGGCGACAAGGCCGCCGCCGACACACCGAACGCAAGCAGTTCTTCTGGCAGCACCTGGCCCAGCGCCAGGCTGGCGCATGCCCGACCCATCGCCGCGCTGGTCTGAATGCCATATCCACCTTGCGCCGCGACCCAGATAAAACCGGATGCGCCCGCGCTCGGCCCGCCGACCAGTTCGCCATCCGCCACAAAAGAGCGCAGCCCGGCCCAGATCCGCGACGGGCGGCGGATTTCGAGCGTGGTCGCGGTTTGAATGCGATCGATCGCGATGGCGATGTCGAGCTCCTCCGGCTGCACGTCGTGCGGCGCAACCGGATCAGCATTGGCTGGCGAGCCGAGCAGCTGGCCCGCATCGGGCTTCACGTACCAGGTCTCGGCCACATCGAGCACCAGTGGCCAGCCAGCCGTTGCCAGTCCAGCGGGTGGCGCAAACACGAACGCCGAGCGGCGCTTTGGCGTGAGCCCGATCGGCCGCACGCCGGCCAGCACGGCCAGCTGATCAGCCCAGGCGCCGGCCGCATTCAGGACCCTTCGAGCTCGCCACTGCCGGCCATCCACGGCCCGCACCAGCCAGCGGTCGCGGTCGCGCTGCAGGGCGCAGACCTCTGCGCCGCAGATCAGCTCACCGCCCGCTCGCCTGACCGCACGAAGGTAGCCCTGGTGCAGGCAGTGGACATCGATATCGCTCGCCCCTGGCTCATAGACCGCGGCGCCAGTGCATTGCGGGCGCAGCACCGGCACGTGGGCCAGCGCCTGTTCGCGGGTCCAGTGCTCGACCGCCGCCGATTCGCCCAGCGCGCGCCGCATGGCATCGAGCGCCGCCGGGTTATCGGGATCGCCGATGATCAGTGTGCCGCGCGGCGACAAGATGGGGTGCTCGGCAAACCCGGCGGGAGGGTGCGCCAGGAACGCCCGACTCGCCCGCGACAGCGCACGCACTTGTGCCGGGCCATAGACCTCGGAGAACAGTGCCGCCGAGCGCCCGGTGCTGTGATAGCCCGGAGCCGTCTCGCGCTCGAGAATCACGGTCCGGCCATGCGAGCTCAGCCAGTAGGCAACCGACGCCCCCGCGATGCCCGCGCCCACGACCAGAAAATCGACGTCGATTGAGTCTGCTGTCAAGTGAATCTCGCTTATTTGAGTTTGGCGACCTCGGCGCGGTACTCACGCAGGATCGCATCGGCGGTGGTCAGGCCACGCGCCCGGGCATCGCGAAACCAGTTCTGCTCGAGGCCCTGGGTGCGGGTGCGCACGTCATCGACCAGCGATTTCGACGCCTGGACCGACTGAATTCCTTTGGCTTGCATGAAGGCCAGCGCCCGGCGATCGGCGTTGTCGAAACCGCGACCGAATGCCCGCGCGGTGACTTCACCGGAAAGCGCATCGATTGCCGCGCGATCGGGTGCACCGATGCGCTGCCACACGGCCTCGTTCATGACCAGTGCAAAGCTGGTGTTGTAGAAGCCGCCAGGCAGCGAAGTCCGGTATTGGACCAGCTTTTCGAGCTTGAACGACTCGATGCTCTCGGCTGGCAGAAACATGCCATCGAACTCGCCCTTGGCGAGCAGATCATAGATCTGGGTGGCAGGTCGCGAACTGACGGCCAGCCCCAATGCCTTGCCGATTTCGCTGACCATTCCGCCACCGACCCGAAACTTCAAACCGCGGGCATCGGCCAGCGACCGAATGGGGTGCAGCGTATTGAAGACCATGCCGGGCCCATGCGTGAACACCGCCAGCACCTTCAATCCGTTGTGCTCATCCAGTGCGGCCAAGTGCCGTTCATGGATTCGCTGGTATGCAACCGACGTCGCTTCAGCGGAATCGCCGCCGAAGGGCAGTTCGACGATCTGGGTGAGCCGGAACCGGCCCGGGGTATAGCCGTGAACCGAATACGAGACATCGGCCAGGCCATCGCGGACCGCATCGAAGGTCTGGATGGGATCGGCGACAGGCCTGGGCAGGATTCGGCAGCTCACACGCTTGTTCGTGGTCTTGGCCACCTCGTCGCACCAGCGGGCCAGGGTCCGGGACAAAGAATGGGCGGGCCCCAGCCAGCTCGAGACCGACAGCACCACCTGCGCATGGGCGGAACTCATGAGCAGGGCTGACAGCAGACCGGTCATGATGAAAAACCGCATGAGTGCATTCCAGCAGAGAACCGTGCCCCCGATGATACCGACTGGCCGGCGCCGATCTGAACCAGGGCAGGCAGCAGACGCGGTCATTCAGAGGCCGGGTCCGGCGGGATCCTGGGCACGCATCAGCCGTTCGAGCGGGCCACGGTCGAGATTGGGTGCAAAAAGCGCGATGAACGACAGCGCGAATCCGCGCAGATAACTGTCGCGCCGAACCGCCAGCCGGGTGTGATTGACGCCGAACAGCGCGCCCGCCGGCAAGGCGGTCAGGCCCCGGTCGCGATGCGCGTCGAAGGCCAGCTCGGCCATGATCCCCACGCCCAGGCCGATGCCAACATACGTCTTGATGACATCGGAGTCGATGGCCGCCAGAACGACGTCGGGTTTGAGCCCGGCCTGCGCAAAGGCATGGTCGATGCGCCGGCGTCCGGCGAATTCCGGCACGTAGGTGACGATCGGGTGACGCACCAGCGCGGTCAGCGACAAAGGTCGCCCAAGCAGCGCATGCTTTGACGGCACAAGCACCACATGCTCCCACTCGAAGGCCGGCAGCGTGAG
>JAYVOV010000027.1:0-2864 GCA_043757735.1 Burkholderiaceae bacterium | reverse complement strand
GAGATTCGGGAGGCTGCTCTTCAGCGGAGCCCGGTCTCAGGCTTTGATCCCCGGCTCAGGCCTTCTTGATCTTTTCCAGCATCCGGAAGATCGGCTTGCCGGAGCCCTTGAACAAACGCTTCAGCGACTTTGACAAGCAGCGGCGCTCAAGGGTGTTGCGGCGGGTACGGTTACGGTCGGCCATTCGTTATTCTCCGGAAAAAGCAGGTGCAAAGCCCACGAGTATAGCTGATGGAACATCGCCACAGACGCCGGGCACGTTAAACTGACGACATGAAACTCCTATTCGATCTTTTTCCGATCATCCTTTTCTTTGTGGCTTACAAAGTCGCGGACATCTATGTCGCGACCGGCGTTGCGATGGCCGCCAGCATCGTGCAGATCGCCTGGCTCAAATGGAAAGGCCGCCCTATCGAGCCGATGCAATGGGTGAGCCTGGGCATCATCACTGTGTTCGGTGGGCTCACCTTGTTTCTGCGCGATGAAACTTTCATCAAGTGGAAACCCACGGTGCTCTACGGGGCCTTCGCGTTCGCGCTGGCCGGGGCTCGCCTGCTCAAAGGGCGCAACCTGATCAAACTGATGATGGGCAAGCAGGTGCGCTTGCCGGAATTGGTCTGGGATCAGCTCAACATCGCCTGGGCGGCATTTTTTGTGCTCCAGGGCGCGCTGAATATTTTCGTCGCTTACCGTTATCCCACCGATGTCTGGGTCAACTTCAAGCTTTTCGGCTCCATGGGCCTCACGCTGGCTTTTGTCATCCTGCAAGCAGTGTGGCTCGGCCGGCACATCCAGGAGGACGCGGATGCGCCCTGATCTCGAAGCGGTTCGCGGACGCATCGCGGCGGCGCTGCCGCTGGCTCAGATCGAATTGCAGGACGAAAGCCACCTGCATGCCGGCCACGCCGGCGCCCAAGGCGGCGGCGGTCACTTCCGGGTCAAGGTCATCGCCGGCGCGTTCGTCGGCTTGTCCACCGTGGCGCGGCATCGCCTTGTGTATGATGCCGTTCGCGATTGGATGCCAGACCGCATCCATGCGCTCGCCATCGAGGCGCGAACGCCAGACGAAGCGGCGCGCAAACCAAAGGATCCCACCCCATGAGTCTTATCCGTTCCTGTGCCAAGGCGATTGCCGGTGCCTCACTCGCGCTGGCAGTTGCCAGCGCCCTGGCGCAAAACGCCGCCATCGTGAACAACAAGCCGATCACCAAGGCGAAGGTCGATGAGTTCGTGGCTGCGCTGACCGCGCAAGGCCGCCCCGACTCACCCGAGCTTCGCACCGCGGTACGCGATGAACTCATCGCTCGCGAGCTGTTCGTTCAGGAGGCCGAAAAGAAGGGGCTGGCGCGCAACGCGGAAGTGCAGCGCCAGCTCGACAGCGCCCGCCAGGATATCCTGATTCGTGCCGTCATTCGTGATCACCTCAAGGCCAACCCGATCACCGATGCCGACCTGAAGGCCGAATACGACAAGGTGGCCAAGACTCAGAGCGAAAAAGAATATCGCGCGCGGCACATCCTGGTCGAAAAAGAAGAAACCGCGAAGCAGATCATTGCCGATCTAAAAAAGGGCAGTAAATTCGAAGATCTCGCCAAGCAGTCCAAGGACACCGGCTCGGCAGAAAAAGGTGGCGACCTTGACTGGAACGTGCCCGGCACCTTCGTGAAGCCCTTTGCTGAAGCGATGGCCAAACTCGAAAAAGGCAAGTTCACAGAGACCCCCGTGCAGTCGCAGTTCGGCTGGCACGTGATCCGGCTCGACGATACCCGCGACGCCAAGGCGCCCCCGATGGAGCAGGTCAAGCCCCAGATCCAGCAGGATCTCGAGCGGCGCAAGGTCCAGGAAATGCAGAAAGATCTCCGCACCAGGGCCAAGATCCAGTAGGTACGGTTCAGGAGGGCTGGGGCAACCCAGCCGCCAGATGCCTGTTCGGGCCGGTCATGCCGGCCCGAATTCATTTGAGCGCCCGCCGAAAGACTCGATCGCCAATTTCAGCGTTGTCGAACGGATAATCTTCCCGCGCTGTCAGATCGAACCCCAGTTTTTCGAGCACCCGCACCGAACGCGCGTTGCGCGAATCGACGGCCGCCCAAACCTCCCGGGTGCCCGCCATCTCGGCCAGTTCGTTCAGCATTGCCTGAGCCGCCTCTGCCGCGATGCCCGTGCCCCAGTGTGCCGAGGCCAGCACATAGGCAACTTCCGCCTTGGAATCGCCATGGACGCTGGCCTGAACGTAACCCAGATACTGACCGCTGGTCTGATCACGGATGGCCCAGTTCAGCAACGCAATGCTGCCATCAGGCGAACATCGGCTCTCCAGCCGGCGGTAGTGCTGCTCCAGCCATTCGATCGATGGCGGCATATCCTGAGCCCGCGCATGGGCGTAGATCGCGGCGTCACCCAACAGGGGCCACATCGACTCGGCATGTGCGCCCACGATCGGCTCGAGGATCAGCCGCGCGGTGCGCAGGTTGCGCCGCCCCAGCAGTTCACCAAATCGACTCGCCTGTTCGATTGGTCGGCGGCGCCGTCGTGCGGCGAAAAAATTGCGCAGCAGACTGGCGCTGTCTTGCGCCAGCACCCCACCGACCGACTCGCAATGGTGGTTCAATCGCGTCTGCGCCATCAGGTCTACGACGCTGCCGCAGGCGCCTGTTTTAGGGTCTGCCGCGCCCCAGATCACTCGCCGGATCCGCGCATGCTGAATGGCACCCGTGCACATCGCGCAGGGCTCGAGCGTGACGAAGAGTTCGCAATCGACCAGCCGATAGTTACCCAGCAGTTCGGCGGCCTGCCGTATTGCGCAGATTTCAGCATGGGCGGTCGGGTCGCGGCTGCCGATGGGCTGGTTGTAGCCGGTGGCG
>JAYVOV010000026.1:0-2869 GCA_043757735.1 Burkholderiaceae bacterium | reverse complement strand
ACCGCATGGGCGCCGCCGAGGCCGGCGACCCGCGGCCGCCATTCTGGTCCTCGCTGCGCGAAGCGTTCTGGGGCCTGGCGGCGCCGGTGCTCATTCTGGGCGGCATGCGCGCCGGCTGGTTCACGCCCACCGAAGCCGCAGTGGTGGCAGTGGTCTATGGCCTGTTTGTCGGCATGGTGGTCCACCGGACGATCGGCGTGCGCGATCTCTACGACATCTTCGTCGATGCCGCCGAGACCTCGGCGGTGATCATGCTGGTGCTGGGGCTGGCCGGCATCTTCGCCTATGCCGTCAGCACGCTGGGCATTGCCGATCCGGTGGTGGCCTTCGTCACGCAACTGGGCCTGGGCTCGACCGCCACGCTGATCCTGCTGTTCGTGGTGATGACGGTGCTGGGCATGTTCCTGGACGGCGTCTCGATCTTCCTGGTGTTTCTGCCACTGCTCTACCCGCTGATGCTGCACTTCAATTGGGACCCGGTCTGGTTCGGCGTGCTGCTCACGATGAAGATCGCGATCGGGCAGTTCACGCCGCCGATGGCCGTCAACCTGATGGTCGCCTGCCGGCTGGCCAACGTGCGCATGGAAGAAACCGTGCCCTGGGTCGGCTGGCTGCTGGTGTCATTCATTCTGGCAGCATTGCTGGTGCTGTTCTTTCCTGAACTGGCGTTGTGGCTGCCCCGCTCGATGGGCTACTGACGCCTGGCCACCAAATACACGGGGCTGATCTGCCCCACTCGAGGAGACAAGAGATGAAACGACGCAATATCCTGAAGGCTGGCGCCGCCGGCACCCTGATCGCCGGCGCACCAATGGTGCTGCGGGCTCAACAGGGCTACAAGGCCGAGTACAAGATGTCCACCGTGGTGGGCCCTGCCTTCGCCTGGGGCAAGGGCGCCGAGATCTTCGCCAACCTGGTCCGCGAGCGCACCAGCGGCCGCATCAACATCAAGCAGTACCCAGGCTCCAGTCTGGTCCAGGGCCAGCAGGACCGCGAATTCTCGGCCATGCGCCAGGGAATCATCGACATCTTGGTGGGCGCGCCGATCAACTGGTCGGGCACGGTCAAGGAATGCGCCATGTGGGCCTTGCCCTTCCTGTTTCCGGATCACAAGGCCTACGACGCGGCGATCGCCTCGGAGGTCATGACCCGCGATTTCTTCGACGTGATCCGCAAGGCTGGCGCCGAGCCGCTCGCGGTCGGTGAAACCGGCTACCGGCAGTTGTCGAACAGCAAGCGCCCGGTGATCAAGCCCGAGGACGTCAAGGGACTGAAGATCCGCATCGTCGCCAGCCCGATGTACAACGAGATCATGAGCGGCATGGGCGCCAATCCCACCGCGATGAGCTGGGCCGACGCGCAGCCGGCGCTGGCATCTGGCGCGGTCGACGGCCAGGAGAACCCGCTGGAGGTATTCCTGGCGGCCAAGATCAACACGCTGGGGCAGAAGTTCGTCACCAAATGGAACTACTCCAACGACATCTTGCTGTTCGCGATCGCCAACCCTATTTTTGCGGGCTGGTCCGCGCAGGACCAGAAGATCGTCCGCGAAGCGGCACAAGACGCCGCCGGGCAGCAGATCAAGCTGGTGCGCGAGCACTTCGCAACGGACGTTCAGAAGGTGGGCGCCCTGGGCGTGCAGGTGCATGTGCCCACCCCGGCCGAGATGGTGCAGTGGCAGATCGCCTGCCGCCGCCCGTATGCGCGCTGGAAAGCCAGCGTCAGCCCGTCGATGATCGGCAAAGTTGAAGAAGTGGTCGCGCGTTCGCGCAAGGCCTGATCGCGTCTGGGGTGAGCGGCGCTCGCCGCTCAGGCCCGCCTGATCGAGCGGCGCTCGCCGCTCAGTTCCGATACCCGAAGGCATCGGCCAGCCCGTCGACCTCGACAGGCACCGGCCGCCCCTGGGCCCACCCGATCACCAGGGCGCCGAAATCCGAGCGCAGCGCGACCTGCGCGTCGGGCTCGATGATCACGAAACAGTTGGCATGCGCCATCTGGCCGTTGATCTCGAGCGCGCCCGCCCTGACCCACAGCTCGACCAGGGCGCCGGCCTGCCAGACCGGCCAGCGCGTGCGCGGGCGCATCGCCCACTGGAACAGGCGATGGTCGTCACCAGTGCCCTGGTAATCGAAGCCCAGCTGCACCGCGACGCCAGGCACCGCACAAGGCAGCGCAGCCCGCGAGTCGATGGCGACGTTCTCGCTCGGTTCATGGCCGATCGAAGGCGACTCGAACGCCAGCGCGGTGGCGCCCGCGTGGACATTGCTCAGGGGCCCGGCGTCCGGCGGATAGATCACCGGCCCCTCCAGGCGTGCGACCAGAAGCGTCGACTGATAAGCGATCGCGTCATGGGTGGACCCTCGGCGGTTGATGCCGATCTGATTGACACCCGCCGAACCGGCGAGATCGGTGAGCCCGCCGGCCGCAAAAAAACTGGTCGCCACCCCCTGGTGCTGGTGCAGACCGGAGCGCGTGAACGGCTCGAACCCGATCAGCCCCAGATAGCGCCCCCGCGCGGGATCGGCTCTGATCGTGCGCTGCATCACCCCTGCTTTGCCGCTGTCGCGCCAGGCAATGGCGGCCGCGTCGAAAACATGGCAGCGGCCTCGGCCGCCAAGCTGATGGATCGCGTGCATGGAACGCTCCAAATCGATCGATGAGTCAGGTCCGAACAATACCCTCGACACCAGGGGGATCGCGACAAATGCGGTTAGACTCAACCTGAGTTTCATCCTGAGAGTGCAGTCATGAGCTCGATCCACGACGGCCTGATCGTCATCGCCAAACGCGATTGCCCCACCTGTGTGCTGGTGGAGCCATTGCTCGCGCAACTCGCCCGCGAAGCGGCGTCGCTCACCATCTACTCCCA
>JAYVOV010000025.1:0-2871 GCA_043757735.1 Burkholderiaceae bacterium | reverse complement strand
CGTGCGCGGCGCCAGCCAGCAGGGCGGCGGCGACGAGGCCGGCGAGGGTGAGGGTCTGGCCGAGGCTGCGGGCGGCGGCGTTACGGGTGGTGGTGGTGGTGTTCATGATCGACTCCGTCAGTTGAGGTGTGGGTTGGTGTGCTGCGCGGCGGGGTTTGGGTTGCCGTGCTTCACAGGCCCTTGGACGGGTCGAGATGGGCTGGTGGATGCTAGTGCTTAGGTGCTATGGCTATGCGCCCCGCTGCTCACGAGTGCGTTCGAAATACGCGAGAAGGCCCTCTGCGTTGAGCTTGATGTCGCCGCTGAAGACTTCGAGCAGTTTTTCGACAGGCAGGTCGCAGCCTTGTGCGCGGGCCTGTTCAAGGACCAGGTCGCGGACCTTTTCAGTCATCCAGGGCAAGGGCTGCGCCATCTGCGCGCCTTGTTTCGCGATCATCGCGTGGGCATCGACGAGCCGGTGAAGATCGGAGGCGTGGCGCGCCACGTCACGCACCTGGCCGAAGTGGGTCAGGTAAACCGCCTCTGGGCGTCGGGCTGTGATCGCGTCGATGGAACGGTGCAGTTCATGCGGATCGAACTGCACCGGTGTGGTCGATGGGAACACCCACTGCTGCCCAGCCCGATCCAGCTCTCGATACGACAACCCGAAGGTGTCGCCGACGAACACCCCGCGACTGCGATGGTCGACGATGCAGACGTGGTGCCTCGCGTGTCCGGGGGTGTCGATGAACTCGAACTCCCGCGAACCCAGTCTGACGCCGGCGCCGTCCGGGGTCTCGACGATGCGATCGCTGGCGATCGGTTCGATCTCGCCATACAAAGCCCGGGCTGCCGCCGCGCCGTAGACGGCTGCGGTTGCCGCGCTCAGGCGGCTCGGGTCGCGCATGTGCGGCGCCCCGCGTGGATGCACGGTGAGGCGAGCTTCGGGGAGGTGCTTGAGCAGCAGGCTGGCGCCGCCAGCGTGATCGAGATGGACATGGGTGAGCATCACCCATTTCACTGCGTCGGGGGCCAGACCAAGTTCAGCGAGCAGCGCCAGCACGCCCGGGACAGAGGCGTTGATGCCGGTGTCGACCAGGGCAGCCTGGCCGTCTTCGATGATCAGGTGGATGGCTGCCAGCAGCGGACGCTGATAGCCGGCGTCGATGGCACGGATGCCGTGATCGTAGATGAGTTGGATGGGCGACTGAGTCATGCGGCCCGCGCCTTTCTCAACCTGCCTGGGCGGCCAGCGCGCGGCGCATCCGCGCGAATTCGAGCACCTGGGCGGCCACCAGTTCAAGCTGCTGGAGCACCGCGGGATCGGTGCCATTCGGGCCTGCGTCGAAGGCTGGACCGCCGGTGTTCACGACCGCGCCGTAAGGCGTGGGCCAGCCGCGCAAGGCATGAATGATGGCGCGCAACGCAGCCAGTGTGGCGCCCATCGCCTGCGCTCCCTCTGCGCAGACGATGCAGCCCACCGCGCGCGCTTCCAGGTACGGCCGCACATCGCGGCGCAGGTCTTCGGTGTAGTCGAGCGCATTCTTCACCATGCCCGAGATGGACCCGTGGTAGCTGGGCGTCGCAATGATGACGCCATCGGCCTCGCGCAGCGCGTCGACGAGTGCGCGCTCATGCTTGCCGCGATCGGCGGTGCTGGGGTCGAAGTGCGCCAGATGCAGGTCTGCGCCGGCGAACAGGCGGGTTCGGGCGCCGAGCGCAGCGGCCCGATCCAGCGCGATGCGCAAGGCGCGTTCAGTGGTGGAGCCGACACGTGTGGTGCCGCCCAGCCCGACAATCAGGGGTCGCGTAGGCATGGCTCAGGCAAAGAGGGCGTCAAAGCCCTCCAACGGCTCAAAACGTTCTTCGCGGAAGATGAGGCGCGTGGGCCCGGGCATGGCGCGTGCGGCCACCGGGTGATCGGCATCTCCGGGGTAGGCGACCACGCGGCTGCCGGCGATGTTCATGGCTTCGGGCTGAATGACCGGGGGAACGCGCCCACGTGCTTCAGCCAGTGCGCTGGCGACAGTGGTGTGCCGCGACAGATGCGCGAGGCTCATGATCTGCGGCGGGGCGAGCGCGATCGCGCGCGCCCAGTAGCGATCGAGCGCCGTGCGCGGTGCCAGCCATTCGCTGTCAGTGGTCTCGCGGTCGTCATGTCGGGCAACGGCATCGCCTGCCACCTGCACCGCGAAGAAACGGGTGTCGAAGCGTTTGCTCTGCACGGATGGAATCACTGGTGTGATCCAGCGGGTCCAGGGCACCAGCCGCCCGACCGCCAGCCGGATGTCCAGGCGATCGAGCATCTGCGCGAAGTTCAGGCCTTCACGGGCGAGCGCCTGGGCGCGTTCGGTGTCGAGAGGACGATCGTCGGTGGCCAGCAGCAGGCCGGCCTCTTCGAAGGTTTCGCGCAGGGCCGCGACATACATCGAGGCGGCAGTGGCCACTGGGAGGTCGGGCTCGCCGAGCTCCGCGTGCAGCACCTGCGCCGGCCGGTCGGCACGCGCGAGCAAGGCTTCATCAGCGTCTTCGCGATCGACCTTGCCGCCCGGGAAAACATAAGCGCCGCCGAGCACATCGGACAGGCCGTGGCGGCGCACCAGAAAAACTTCGAGGCCGGTGGGGCCATCGCGCAGCAGCATGACCGTGGCCGCCGGGCGCGGCGGCGTGGTGACGACGTCGTGATTGAGTTTCATGACGCAATCTTGCCACAGGTCTGAAACGGCATTAAATGGCAGTGGCGCGATCGGAATGCGCCGTCGGGAATTTTATCTGGTGGAATAATTCCGGATGGAATAATCATTGATCCGGATCGCGTCGACTTGTCTATCGCTTGCTCATTGTCATTGCGGCCAGAGGGGGGTGTGCGCAGTATTTCGCCAGTAGAATCAC
>JAYVOV010000024.1:0-2873 GCA_043757735.1 Burkholderiaceae bacterium | reverse complement strand
TGCTCTCGCCTGAGCGCGAAACCGAGCTTGCGCGACGCTTTCGTGACAATACCGATCTCGCGGCAGCGCGCGAAATGGTGATGTCACACCTGCGTCTCGTGGTGTCGATCTCGCGCCAGTATCTGGGTTATGGCCTGCCGCATGCAGACCTGATCCAAGAAGGCAATATCGGCCTGATGAAGGCCGTCAAGCGCTTCGACCCTGAGCGCGGCGTGCGTCTGGTGTCGTTCGCGATGCACTGGATCAAGGCCGAAATCCACGAATACATCCTGAAGAACTGGCGCATGGTCAAGGTGGCCACCACCAAGGCCCAGCGCAAGCTGTTCTTCAACCTGCGCTCGCACCGCACTGACGCCCATACCCTGAGCGCCGGCGACGTCGAAGCCATCGCGGCGAAGCTCAACGTCAAGACGAGCGACGTCACCGAGATGGAAACCCGGCTCACTGGTCAGGACATGGCACTCGAGCC
Organism: Burkholderiaceae bacterium; assembly: GCA_043757735.1. Lineage (GTDB taxonomy): Bacteria > Pseudomonadota > Gammaproteobacteria > Burkholderiales > Burkholderiaceae_E > Quisquiliibacterium. The sequence continues at coordinate 2,404 of JAYVOV010000024.1, read as the reverse complement.
CCTGAGTGATGACGGCGAAGACGACTACGCCCCGATCGCTTATCTGGCAGCGACCAATGCCGAGCCCACGCAGGTGCTGGAACGCCGCGAGGTTGACCGTCTGCAGAGCGAAGGCATCGAGCAGGCGCTGTCGGCGCTTGACGCACGCAGCCGTCGCATCATCGAGACACGCTGGCTGCGCGATGAAAGCGAAGGCGGCACGCTGACGCTGCACGAACTCGCCGGCGAGTTCGGTGTGTCGGCAGAACGCATTCGCCAGATCGAGGTCAAGGCCATGCAGAAAATGAAGACGGCCTTGGCCGAGTACGCATAAATTTCGTGAAAGGTCGGCCCAGACGAGCCGACCAAAAAATAAGCTTGCGGGCTCGGGCGTTCAGAAACGTCGATAGGCGTCTTCGGCCCCGGGTCGGCGAGCTTCCCGGCGCTGCGTACGCGCAGTCGACGGGAGCTGAGGGCCCGCATGGTGTGCCCCGAGTGCCCGACCAGTTTGCTCTTTTTTCCTCCTCCTCTTCGCCGCCCAAGGCTCACGCTCAGGGCGGTTTTTCTTTGGGGTCGCGGGCATTTGCATTGGAACTCGAGCATGGGCTGGCACGCAGTCCGGCGGGAATTCCGGGCGAAAGTTCGTGCCGTCGGCCTGCACCCGCTCGATGAAACGTTCCAAGTGCGCCATCGGACTCGGTTTGGGATTTCGCCGCGGCGAGATGAGCGCGCGATGGTCGGCGCAGCCGGCCATTCAGGGTTTGTCAGAACGGCGGATCGTCGCCGTCTGAATGCGTGCAGTTCCAGCTGTGGGCGCTGTTCGCGGGCACTTGTGAGCTCCGATCCGGGTGACGATCAGCGGCCGACGATGCCGCAGATGTCCCAGCGATGAAGGTTCAGGCAAGACGGCGCTTCCTGCAATCCGCCGTCTGTTGACCGACAAAACGACGGCCGCGCCCGTCAGCGTGCCCTGAACGACCTCATCGCCGCGCTGAAAGAGGCTGGGATGTCTTCCTTCAAAGCGCATCGCGCGTCACACGTGCTGGCAAAGTGACGCGCAAGAAGTCGTCAGTGGCTTCGAAGGTGGCATCGCGTCCGGCGAAATTCCGGGTAAGCGGCACGATCTTGCGCCTGACCCCCATGCCACGATGTTCCACATACCCGTAGTCGCGCATCACCTCCACGATGATCGGATTGCGGGCCGAGCGCTGCCCAGCAAGCATCTTGTCCACCGTCATCGAGTTCTGGAGCGCGCCTGGGCTGGTGATCTCCAACCGATCGGCATAGTTGACTACCTCGACCTCTGTTGCGCGTGTCCAATCGCGATGGACCAAGGCGTTGAGAACAGCTTCCCGTACCGCCTCGGTTGAGTACCGCACGGCGGTATCCAGGCGCACGCCGTCTTGAAGCTCACCAGCCGCCTCGGTTACGAACGGCCGCATGCGATCCATGAGCCGCTCGAGGAGGCCGCCTTCAACGAGTTGCCTTGGCTCGCCAGGCCCGCCTTGCCAGAGTGCGATCAGCGGCCCGTCCAGAACGCTGTCGTCCTGCGCCCGATACTCCTTATCCAACCCATTGAACGACATCCATCGCACGCCCGCATGCCGAAGCATGCGGCGCGGGCTATGGCCGAACAACACCAGACCTGCGATCGTGCAAACGGATGGACCGTCCGGTCGCAACACCATGAAGCCCAATCCCGTCAGGCGCTGCTCCCACTCGGCGGCGGACTGAGGAATCGTGGGGTCGCCCGCGATGTGCACGAGGTAGTCCGTCAATCGCGCAAGGTCCAGATCGGCCAGCCCGCTGCCCGAAACCGGTAGCACCTCGGAATGCAGCAGGCCACCGCTTTCGAAGAGACGGGCTTGCTGTTCACGTGTCGCCCGGCGCGACGTGCTGCCGACACGGACGTAAATTTCTTCGCGGTCGTTTTGACGCACCACGTAGGGCTTTGCAGTGCCCTGCGTCAGCGTGATCACCGCAACGCGCTTGCCGTCATCGAACGCAACTTCTTCGTAGAACGGCAGGATAAGCGGATGCACAAAGCGCCCGAAGACTGTATCCATCACCCACAGTTCGAGGTCGGGCCGCTGGATTCCGCTGATGCTGCCGTCGTCCTCAACGCCCAGCAGCACTGATCCCCCCCGAAGATTCGCCAGTGCAACGATCTCCCGGGCCAACTGCTCTGGCCTCAGGTCGTCCCGCTTGAACTCGACACCGGAGTTCTCTGCGTTGGCGATCAACTGCAACAGGTCATTTTTCAACATGGCTGCTTCGAAACTCGTTCAGAACTCATATTTGGCCTTGCGCTGCATGAAGGCCTCGCGGCCACCTTCGAGGATGGTCGCCACGTTGTCGCGGATGAACGGCACGTCGATCGAGCCTTGTGCCGACGCGTCGAGGCACCCGTGCGACGCCGTCGCAC
>JAYVOV010000023.1:0-2874 GCA_043757735.1 Burkholderiaceae bacterium | reverse complement strand
TGCAACGAAGGGTCGAAGTTCTGCTGCGTGACGACGGCAGGTTCCTTGACGAAACCATCCTCGATAGCCCGCGCCAACGGGTAGTCCATCACCACATTTTTGAATGGCACGGTCTTGCCGCCCGCAGCCTCGGTAAATGGTGTCGCCGTGAATTCCATGCTCAAGACCGGCTTGAGTTCATTCAGCGCCCGCACCCCGGCCCCGGCACGATAGCGGTGCGATTCGTCCATCAGCAACACCAAGTCGGGCAGACTGGCCAGGTAGTCGAAATAGCTCTCCCCGAGATATTCCGAAAGCCGCTTGATGCGGGGTGATTTTCCGCCGCGTACCTCGGTATTGATCTTCGAGATGTTGAAGATGTTGATCTCGATGCCGCCCAACAAACTTCTGGTGCCACGTTGTTCGTAGTTGTCGCCGGTGATCACCTCGGGTGGCGTCACCGCGAATTCGGCGATGCCCTTGAACACGTATTTCGAGGTGTTGGGCGTGAAGTCGCGAATCAATTTGTCGTAAATCGTCAGGTTCGGCGCCAGCACGAAGAAATGCTTGTACCCATAGGCCGCATGAAGGTAGCTGATGAAAGCCCCCATCAGCCGGGTCTTGCCGACACCGGTGGCCAGGGCAAAACAAAGCGAAGGAAAGTCACGCTCAAAGTCGGCGAGTTTGGGAAACTGCCCCTGCAACGCCTCGATCATCGCCTTCAAGTCATCCGCCGACCTTGCCCGGTGGTCGCGCAAGGCAGGCACCGCTTCCAGCGCCGCCGCGAGTTTACGCAGGCTCTCTGCCTGCGGTTCGCGCAAGCTGAGACGCCCGGCGACGGCGCGAGCGGTGTTGTCCAAACTCATTTGCGCTTTTCCTGACCTGCATCGACAGCATCGTCAAACAAGCCAGGTTGAGGGATAGTTGGCTTCACCGGCTTTGGCGCCTGCGGCAGGTTTTCCACATTCAAGCTGTAGTCGTCGTGCCCCCACTCGCACTTCTGCAAAACCATCTTCGGAATTTTCTTCACCGTCAGGTTCGGAAAGCGATTGGCATCGCCCCGGAACGCGCCACAGCACACCAGCAAAGTACGGTTCAGCCCCACTTCTTCCGACAACGCTTGCAACTGCTCGGCATTCAGAGTCTGTGTGGTGACGTAGATAAAGTCAGTCTCGGTGCTATTGCCTTGCTGCCAATAGAAATCGGCACTCGGCGCATAGGTAAAGCCCTCAAGTTTGCAGATGGCCGCAGCCAGCATCTCGGGGTTGTAGTCTTTGTTGACGATCCATTGGCCCCAGCGGTCTTGTTGAAGCAGGCTCGGTGCGAGATGGTAGTAACGAAAGCCACCACCGCCCGCCCAGCCAGTAGTTTCGGTCACGCCGCCTTTGTCATCACCGTCGATGACTTTCTTCAAACGCGGAATGATGTGCGTATGGCAGTGTTCGCCAAGCTCGACCATGATCCAGCGGCGGCCCATTTTGTGCGCAACCGCCCCAGTTGTTCCTGAGCCTGCGAAAGAATCGAGGACGATGTCGCCGCGCTCTGTGGACATTTCTAAAACACGCTGAACCATGTCTTCTGGTTTGGGCGTATCAAACACGTTTTCCTCTCCAAACAAGGTCTTTTGATGTGCCTTGGTCTGGCGCGTTGTATCAAGATCGTTCCAAATTGTTGGATGCGGCCGTGACGGATTTGCAGATGCAAACTCCCTTGTGTACGGCACCCACCGGACTCCTTCGGAACCATCACGTTTCTTCCAAACCAGTTCGCCTTTTTCTGCGAGTTCGTCGACGGCCTTCCTTCCAAGCGCCCAGCGCGCTTCCCTACCGTCGTCGTGGATTGGCAGAACTGCAGTCCCATCTGGAGCAGTGACGGGAAAAAACATTGATGGCCGATCAACCCGCAGGCTATTTTTTCCGTTTTTCTTGAGCAACCGATCACGATACGGTCGATCTGATTCCGCATCGGGCTTCCGATAGGCGTCAAGAATCGCAACGTCTGATCGTTGCTTGAATGGGCGCAGTCCCGATGTCCTGCTAAAGCACAATAAATACTCGTGGTCTGGGGTAATCGGAACCTTGTTGTCATTCGGACTATCGACTTTTTTCCAGATGAAAGCAGTCACGAAGCAACCGCGCCCGAATACTTCGTCGCACAGCACCTTGAGGTAATGCGCTTCATTGTCATCAATCGTGATCCACAAAGATCCGTCATTTGACAACAACCGCTTGATGATTTCCAAACGGTCCCGCATCAGCCCGAGCCAAATCGAATGTTCCAACCCATCGTCATAGTGCGTGAACGCACTGCCGGTGTTGTATGGCGGGTCAATGAATACGCATTTAACTTTTCCCGTTAGCTCCTGCTCCAGCGCCTTCAATGCCAACAAGTTGTCGCCGAAGATCAGCCGGTTGTCGAAGAGGTCGCTCTCGGTCACCCGGTGCTTCGCGTGATAGCTTTTGGACGCGTCCTCCAGCATGATGCGTGGTTCGAGCTTCGGCCGAACATCTTTGCCAATCCAGGTGAGTTCGAGTTTTTGCTTGTTTGCCACGCTGCGATCAGCCGAGAGATTGTGCGCAGGCCACCCATACGATCGGGTGGCCGACGCGAAGTGTTGCAAAGGGAGCCACGTTTTTCCCAGTGCCGGTGAAACACCATCCCAGCAAACCATGTTCATCCGACTCAGCCAGTGACGCAATCAGCGCATCGGCATCAGGCTGCCCCTGATTCAAGGCTGCCTCGACGGCGGCAGCCAGACGCCGCCAGGTTTTCAGATACCCGTCATTGAGAGCTTCTCGCCGGTCCAACTGAAGGCAGTTGACCGTCTCCGCTCCTTTGGGGTTCTCGGCGCCGGTAGCCAGGTCGAAGCGCGCAACGATGACGCCTGTGGCGGCG
>JAYVOV010000022.1:0-10667 GCA_043757735.1 Burkholderiaceae bacterium | reverse complement strand
TACTCGCGCGAGTTTCATGTCGAGCGCTACCTGCGCGAGGCCATGCTGGCGCGCATTGCGCCGATCTCCCCGCAACTGATCCTGAGCTTCATCGCCGAAAAGGCGCTGGGCCTGCCGAAGTCTTACTGAGGAAACAACCATGCGTGCTCTGTTCGTCACTGTAGTGGCGTTGTTTGCCCTGGCCTTTTCGGCCGTCGGCACGCATGCGCAAACCTACCCGTCCAAGCCGATCAGGATCGTGGTGCCCTACCCGGCCGGGCAGGGCACCGATGTCGCCACCCGCTATCTGGCCGTCCCGCTGGCCGCGGCCCTGAGCGGCAACGTCGTGGTCGAAAACCGGCCCGGCGCCGGCGGCAACATCGGCTCGCAGGCTGTCGCGCGCGCCACCGCCGACGGCTACACCCTGCTGATGGGGACCAACGGGACGCACGCCGCGGCGCCGTTTCTTTACGCCAATCTGGGCTTCGATCCACGAGCCGACTTCGAGCCGATTGCGCTGATCGGCATTTTGCCGCTCGCCATCGTCACCGCGCCGGCCAATCCGGTCGATTCGGTCGAGAAGCTGATCGCTGCCGCGCAGGCCAGACCCGGCGCGCTCAACGTCGCATTCACCACCACCACGTCGCGCGCCGCGCTGGAATTGTTCAAGCAGCAGGGCAATGCGCCGTTGTTCGGTGTGGCCTACAAGGGCAGTGCCCAAGCCATCACCGATCTGGTCGGTGGCCAGATCGAGTACATGGTCGATACGATCGCCTCGCTGCGCACGATGATCGCAGGCGCCAAGCTCAAGGCGCTGGCGGTGACGTCCGCCGCTTCAGGAGAGCTGTTGCCCGGTGTACGAGCGGTGGCCGAACAGGGTGTCCGCGGCTATGAACTGACTGGCTGGAATGTGCTCTATGCGCCAAAGGGCACGCCGCCTGATATCACCCGTGCGGTGTCGGCGGCACTGGTCAAGGTAATGGCTCAGCCCGATATTCGTCAGAAACTGCTGCAGATGGGGATCGAGCCACGGTCGATGATCGGAGCCGATCTGGTCGGTTTTCTAGCCGCCGAGCGCGATAAGTGGGGTCAGGTGATCAAATCGGCGAACATCACGGTTGAATGAACGGGCGGCGCACCTCCGGGTGCGCGCAGATCGGGCGAGACCTGTCGTATGCTTTCGGCCTTGAATCCCACGAGGCGAAGGCAATGAGCATTCAGACAATCGGCATCATCGGTGCGGGCACCATGGGCAACGGCATCGCGCAGGCCTGCGCAATGGCAGGACTGCAGGCAGTGGTTCAGGATGTGAACGAAGCGGCGCTCGAGCGCGCGCTCAAGACCGTGTCGGGGTCACTCGAGCGTTCAGTGCGCAAAGGCACCCTGAGCGAAGCTGACAAGCTTGCGGTGATGGCGCGCATCAGCACCAGCACTTCGGCAGAGTCCCTGGCCAGCGCCGACCTGGTCATCGAGGCCGCCACCGAAAACGAGGCGATAAAAATCAAGATCTTGCAGAACGTGGACGCCATCGCGCGGCCCGGCACGATCATCGCCACCAACACGTCGTCGATCTCGATCACCCGTCTGGCCGCGGCCACCCAGCGACCCGATCGTTTCGTGGGCATGCATTTTTTCAATCCGGTGCCGGTGATGGTGCTGGTCGAGATTATCCGCGGCCTGCGCACATCGGAGGCCACCGTCGATGCGGTCGCCGAACTTGCACGCAAGCTGGGCAAAACGCCTATCGGCGTGAAGAACAGCGCCGGATTCGTGGTCAATCGCATCCTGTGCCCGATGATCAACGAAGCCGTCTTCACTCTGCAGGACGGATTGGCCAGCGCCGAAGAAATCGATGCCGGCATGCGGCTGGGCTGCAACCACCCGATCGGCCCGCTCGCGCTGTGCGATCTGGTCGGCCTGGATGTGGAACTGGCTGTCATGGAGGTGCTGTACAGCAGCTTCAACGACTCGAAATACCGGCCGGCGCCCCTGCTCAGGGAAATGGTCGATGCCGGCATGCTCGGGCGCAAGACCGGGCGCGGCTTTTACACCTACGACAAGTGACTCTCGAGGAATACTCAAAATGGCCTTCACGCGCTACGACGCAACCGTCAGGAATTACCTCCAGGCACTCGATTCGGTCAGCGGATTTCTGGCCCGCGGCCTGGTCTATTTCAAGGAGCAGGGGGTCGATCCCGCCGAAATCGTCGAGACACGCCTGGCGCCCGCCATGCTGCGGCACCAGGGTGTGCCACTGGGCAAGCGCGACTTCCTCGGCCGGATGCGGATGAAGGCCTGATGCCGGCGCAATCTGCGCAGCTCCGCCCGACTGGCGCAGCTGCGCCGAGGTTGCGCGGCACGTCTTTGTGGGGCCGAGCTGGCCTGGCCAGTGGTCAGCACCGGGTAAGGTGAAGGGTTTATACGCGGACGGCGTTGCGGCCAGTGCACGATAGCGGGCACGTGAAAATAAAAATGATCTGAAGCGGAGACATCAAAATGGGGCAAAGCTCGGACGAAGCCGCGCAGGTGCGCGAGCTGGGCAATACGACGTTTCCGCGTCTGGCCTGGCGGCATGCGGCTGAACGGCCATCGTCGCCGGCGCTGCGCGAAAAAAACCTCGGCATCTGGCAGGCGCTCACCTGGCATGAGCTCAAGCTCGAGGTCGAAGCAATCGCCGCCGGATTGACCAGCCTCGGCCTTACCCGGGGCCGCCATGTGGCGCTGGTGGGCGAAAATCGGCCGCGTCTGTATGCCGCGATGATCGCGGTGCAGGCGCTGGGTTGTGTGCCGGTGCCGATGTACCAGGACGCCGCCGCTCAGGAAATGGTCTTCGTCTTCGAGAACGCCGAGATCCACTACGCGCTCGTCGAAGACCAGGAGCAGGTCGACAAAATGCTCGAGGTGCGTGAGCAGTATCCGCCGCTGGCGCACATCGTTTATGACAACCCGAGGGGCTTGCGCAACTACGACCGCCCCGAACTGCTCAGCTTCGAGCAGCTCCAGGAGATGGGCCGGGGGCTGCTGCACAGCCATCCCGGTTTCGTGCAGACCGAGATCGACAAAGGCTCGCCCGACGATGCGGCGTCGATGTTCTATACCTCCGGCACCACCGGACGGCCCAAAGGCGTGATCCATACCCACCGCAATCTCATCTCGATGGCCACGGTGACCTCGCAGATGGAGCATCTGAGCGCCGATGAAGAGGTGCTGGCTTATCTGCCGATGGCCTGGATGGGACAGAACATCTTTTCTTACGCGCAGTGGCTGATCAACGGCTTCACTGTCAATTGCCCGGAGTCTCAGGCCACCCTGGCTGCCGACATGCGCGAGATCGGCCCCACTTATTATTTCGCGCCGCCGCGGGTGCTCGAGGCGCTGCTCACGCAGGTGACCATCCGCATGGAAGATGCTGCCGCGCCCAAACGGCGGCTGTACGCGTTCTTCATGGGTGTGGCGCTGCGGGTCGGCGGGCGCATCCTGGACGGCGACAGCACGGTGGGAATGGGCGACCGGCTGCTCTACTGGTTCGGCAAGCTGTGCATCTATGCGCCGCTGCGTAATTCTCTGGGCATGAGCCGGGTGCGCCTGGCCTACACCGCCGGCGAAGCGATCGGCCCCGATCTGTTCGTGTTTTACCGATCGCTGGGCATCAATCTCAAGCAGCTCTACGGCTCCACCGAAACCGCGGTGTTTGTCTGCGTGCAGCCCGACGGCCAGGTGCGCGCCGATTCCGTCGGGCCGCCGGTGCGCGGTGTCGAGGTGAAGATGTCTGACACCGGCGAACTGCTGATCCGCAGCCCGGGCCTGCTGCGCGAGTACTACAAGAATCCCGAGGCCACGCGCGAGGTGAAAGACCCGGACGGCTGGTATCACACCGGCGATGCCGGCTACCTGGATACCGAAGGCCATCTGCGGATCATCGACCGGGCCAAGGACGTCGGCAAGCTTGCCGGCGGCCAGTTGTTCGCGCCCAAGTTTGTCGAAAACAAGCTGAAGTTCTTTCCGTTCATCAAGGAGGCGGTCGCCTTCGGTGATGGGCGCGAGCAGGTGATGGTCATCGTCAATATCGACTTCGACGCCTGCGCCAACTTTGCCGAGCGGCGCAACCTGTCTTATGCCGGTTACGTCGATCTTGCGTCGCGCGCCGAGGTCTTCACGCTGATCCGCGAGTGCATCGAGAAGGTGAACGCCGATCTCGCGACCGATCCGGTCATGTCGGCGTCGCAGGTGGCGCGCTTCCTGATTCTGCACAAGGAACTCGACGCCGACGACGATGAACTCACCCGCACCCGCAAGGTTCGCCGACGCTTCATCGCGCAGAAGTATCAGGTGCTGGTCGAGGCGCTCTACGCCGGGCGCGAGGAGCAGTTCATCGAGACGCAGGTGCGCTTCGAAGACGGGCGGGTGGGCGCGGTGTCGGCCACGCTGAAACTGGCAGACGCCAAGACCTTTGCCCCGGCCGCCGCGCAGCGGCAGGCCGCGTGAACACCGCGGATCGGAGCCCGAGCACAATGAGCAATCGAAAAATCGGCGAGGTGGTCCTCGACCTGAGGAACATCTCTCTCGCCTTCGGTGGCGTCAAGGCCCTGACCGACATCTCCTTCGATGTCCGCGAGCATGAAATCCGCGCGATCATCGGCCCCAACGGCGCGGGCAAGAGTTCCATGCTCAACGTGATCAACGGGGTCTATACCCCGCAGCAGGGCGAGATCATCTTTCGCGGCGAGCACTTCCACAAGATGAGTTCGCGCAAGGTTGCCGAGATGGGCGTGGCCAGAACTTTTCAGAGTCTGGCGCTGTTCAAGGGCATGAGCGTGCTCGACAACATCATGACCGGCCGAAACCTGCGCATGAAGTCCGGCATCCTGGCGCAGATGATTCGCGTGGGCCCGGCCGAGCGTGAAGAAAATGAGCATCGGGCGCATGTCGAGCGCATCATCGATTTTCTGCAGATTCAGAGCTATCGCAAGACCCCGGTGGGCCGGCTTCCCTATGGTCTGCAGAAACGAGTGGATCTGGGACGTGCACTGGCGATGGAGCCCAGCCTGCTGCTGCTCGATGAGCCGATGGCCGGCATGAACCTGGAAGAGAAGCAGGACATGAGCCGCTTCATCCTGGACGTCAACGACGAGTTCGGCACCACCATCGTCCTGATCGAGCACGACATGAGCGTGGTGATGGATATCTCCGACCGCGTGGTGGTGCTCGATTACGGCAAGAAGATCGGCGATGGCACGCCCGGCGAAGTTCGCGCCAATGAGAACGTCATCTCGGCTTATCTCGGCGTGGCGCATTGAGTTCAGCATGCCGAACATGACGCTGGCGGCTGCACTCCCCCTCTGAAAGGCAAAGTCGCGATGAATCTCGGATTTCTTCTGGAAGTGGCGCTGGGCGGCCTGATGGCAGGGGTGCTCTATTCGCTGGTGGCTCTCGGCCTCGTGCTGATCTTCAAAGCTTCCGGCGTCTTTAACTTCGCCCAGGGTGCGATGGTGCTGTTCGCCGCGCTCTCGATGGCCCGGCTCTCCGAATGGATTCCCGGCTGGTTCGGCATCCAGAACCTGTGGTTGGCCAACGGCCTGGCATTCGTGCTGTCGGTGATCATCATGATCGTGGTCGCGATGCTGATCGAGCGCATCGTGCTGCGCCCGCTGGTCAACCAGGAAGCCGTCGTGCTGCTGATGGCGACCCTGGGGGTGACCTACTTCATGGATGGGCTGGGTCAGACGGTCTGGGGCTCCGACATCTACAAGATCGATCTCGGCATAGCCAAAGAGCCGCTGCTGCTGTTCGAGGGCACCTTCGAGGGCGGCGTGCTGGTCAATCGCGACGACATCGTCGCGGCGGTGATGGCCACTGTGCTGGTGATCGTGCTGGCGCTGTTCTTCCAGAAGACCGCCACGGGGCGCGCGCTGCGCGCGGTGGCCGATGATCATCAGGCCGCGCAGTCGATCGGCATTCCTTTGAACCGCATCTGGGTGATCGTGTGGTCAGTGGCCGGATTTACCGCGCTGGTGGCCGGCATGGTCTGGGGCAGCAAGCTGGGGGTGCAGTTTTCGCTGGCCATCCTGGCGCTCAAGGCGCTGCCGGTGGTCATTCTGGGCGGCTTCACGTCGGTGCCCGGCGCAATTATCGGCGGACTGATCATCGGGCTGGGCGAAAAGCTCTCGGAGGTCTATCTCGGTCCCATCATCGGCGGCGGCATCGAGAACTGGTTTGCCTATGTGCTGGCGCTGGGTTTCCTGCTGGTCCGCCCGCAGGGATTGTTTGGAGAAAAGATCATCGACCGCGTGTAACGCGCGCCGCAGATCTTTCCAAGAGGACGACATGCTCTATCGCGAAAACGGCCAGTTCAAGTCCAGCTACCGGGCCGACCAGCAGATCTTTCCCATCGCGCAAGACCGGGTGGTCATGCTGGTGTTCATGGCCTTCGCCTTCGTTGCGGTGCCGCTGCTGGCCAGCGAATACATGTTCAGGGCCATCCTGATTCCCTTCCTGATCCTGGCGCTGGCGGCGATCGGGCTGAACCTGCTGGTGGGCTACTGCGGGCAGATCTCGCTGGGGTCCGGCGCGTTCATGGCGGTTGGCGCCTATGCGGCCTACAACCTCACCACCCGCATTCCGGGCCTCAACGTGGTGGTGGCATTCATTCTGGCCGGCCTGATCGCGATGCTGGTCGGCATTTTGTTCGGGGTGCCCAGTCTGCGGATCAAGGGTCTGTACCTGGCGGTGGCCACCTTGGCCGCGCAGTTTTTCTCGGACTGGATCTTCACCCGCGTGAAGTGGCTGAGCAACGACTCCACCTCCGGGTCGGTGCAGGTGCCAGCCATCGAGATGTTCGGCTTCAAGATCGAGAGCCCGGTCGAAAAATACCTGTTCGTGCTGGTGTTCGTGTCAGTGTTCGCGCTGATGGCCAAGAACCTGGTGCGGGGTCACATCGGCCGCTCCTGGATGGCGATTCGCGATATGGATGTGGCCGCCGCGGTGATCGGCATCCGGCCGATGCACGCCAAACTCACTGCCTTTGCGCTCAGCTCGTTTTTCATCGGCGTGGCGGGTGCGTTGTGGGGCTTCGTTCACCTGGGTTCATGGGAGGCGCTGGCGTTCGATGTGAACCGGTCGCTGAACCTGCTGTTCATGATCATCATCGGTGGCATGGGCTCGATCGCCGGCAGTTTTCTGGGCGCCGCGTTCATCGTGGTGCTGCCGATTTTGCTCAATCAGGTGCCGGCCTGGCTGGGGCTGCCGATCTCCACCTCGATGACTTCGCACCTGGAGTTCATGATCTTCGGCGCATTGATCGTGTTCTTTCTGATCGTCGAGCCACATGGCCTGGCGCGGCTGTGGGCCATCGCGAAGGAAAAGATGCGGCTTTGGCCGTTCCCGCACTGAGGCGGTCATCGCAGAACGCCTGGCGCTGCGTTTCGTTCATTCAAGAATCACACCAAGGAGATACTCATGAGGAAGACGCTTCACAACACCCTGATGGCGGGCGCTCTGGCCGCCGCCGGACTCATTGCCGCGCTGGCGCCGCAGGCGCCGGCGTTCGCGCAGGCCAAGGAGCAGTTCATCCCGCTGCTGTCGTACCGTACCGGGGCCTACGCGCCCAACGGTATTCCGTATGCCAATGGCTTCGTCGACTACCTGAAGCTGATCAATGCACGCGACGGTGGCATCAATGGCGTGAAGATCATCTATGAAGAGTGTGAAACCGGCTATGCCACCGACCGCGGCGTCGAGTGTTACGAGCGCCTGAAAGGCAAGGGCCCGACTGGTGCGGCCGCCTTCAATCCGCTGTCCACCGGCATCACCTTCGCGCTGACCGACAAGACCTTCACCGACAAGATTCCGCTGGTCACTGGCGGCTACGGTCTGTCCGCCTCGGCCGAGGGGCGGGTGTTCAAGTACAACTTTATCCTGGGCGGCAGCTACTGGGTGGCCGCCGACATCGTGATGCAGGCGATTGGTGCCCGCGAAGGAGGGATGGACAAATTGAAGGGCAAGAAGATCGCCTACGTCTATCATGACTCGCCGTACGGCAAAGAGGCCATTCCGCTTCTGATCGAACGCTCCAAGATGCATGGCTTCGAGCTGCTGCAGCTGCCGGTCACCCATCCGGGCGTCGAGCAGAAGGCCACCTGGCTGCAGATCCGCCAGCAGAAGCCTGACTTCGTGCTGCTGTGGGGCTGGGGCGTGATGAATTCCACCGCGGTGAAAGAGGCGGTTGCCACCGGCTATCCGCGCGACAAGATGTATGGCGGCTGGTATGCCGGCGCCGAGCCTGATGTTCGCCCGGCTGGCGATGCGGGCAAGGGCTACCATGCGGTCACTTCGCTGTCGCCATCGGGACGCGGCAAGGTGCAAGAAGACATCCTGCGTCTGCTCCATGGCAAGAACCAGGGCACCGGCCCGAAGGAAGAGGTCGGCGAGGTGCTCTACAACCGGGCGCTGGGTCACGCCATGATGACGGTTGAGGGCATCCGTCGTGCACAAGAGAAGTACGGCAAGAAGCCGCTGACCGGCGAGCAGGTGCGCTGGGGCCTCGAGAACCTCACGATCGACGACAAGAAGATCAAGGCCTTGGGCTTCGAGGGATTCATGCTGCCGCTGTCGACGAGTTGCGCCGACCACATGGGTGTGTCGAGCGCGATGATGATGCAGTGGGACGGCACCAAGTGGAACACCGACAAGAAGATCTGGCAGGCTGACATGGCCATCATCAAGCCGATGGTCGATCAGGCCGCCAAGAAGTACGCGGGCGAAAAGAAGATCGAGTATCGCGACTGTGCCAAGGACGCCGGCTGATCGGCTGAGCAGCAACCGGACGCGGCGTTCGCGCCGCGTCCTCCATGAAGGATCCCGACCGTGAGCCAGGCGCTGCTGATCGTCAACGGCATCGAAGTCATCTACAACCATGTGATTCTGGTCCTCAAGGGCGTGTCGCTGAGCGTTCCCGCGGGCAAGATCGTGGCATTGCTGGGTGGCAACGGCGCCGGTAAAACCACCACCCTGCGCGCTGTGTCGAACCTGCTCAAGGGCGAGCGCGGTGATGTCACCAAGGGTTCGATCGAATACAAGGGCGAGCGCATCGAACGCCTTACCCCCGCCGATCTCGTCAAACGGGGTGTGATCCAGGTGATGGAGGGGCGGCACTGTTTCGGCCACCTGACGGTGGAAGAAAATCTGCTGACCGGCGCCTATACCCGCGGCTTGTCGCGCGGCGAACTCGCCAGCGAGCTCGAGCGGGTCTACCACTACTTTCCGCGCCTGAAGAACCGCCGCACATTGCAGTCCGGCTACGCCTCGGGCGGCGAGCAGCAGATGACCGCGGTCGGCCGTGCCCTGATGGCCAAGCCCGAAATGATCCTGCTCGACGAGCCCAGCATGGGTCTGGCCCCGCAGGTCGTTGCCGAGATCTTTCAGATCGTGCGTGATCTGAACGGCAAGGAAGGCGTCAGTTTCCTGCTCGCCGAGCAGAACACCAACGTGGCCTTGAAGTACTCAGACTATGGCTACATCCTGGAGAACGGGCGCATCGTGCTGGATGGCGCCGCGGCCGACCTTGCCAATAACGAAGACGTCAAGGAGTTCTACCTGGGGGTGTCGAAGGAAGGCCGAACCTCCTTTCGCGACATCAAGTCGTATCGCCGGCGCAAGCGCTGGCTCTGAGAGCCGCTGCCATGACCACATCGCCTTATTTCGACGACCTCGAGACGCGCTCGCCCGAAGCGCGCGAGGGCGCGCTGCTGGCCCGTCTGCCATCCCTGATCGCCAATGCCCAGCGCAACGCGCCGGGCTGGGCCCGGCGGCTCGAGGGGGTCGATGCCAGCACGGTCTTCTCGCGCAAAGCATTGGCCGCGCTGCCGGTTCTGCGCAAGTCCGACCTCAAAGAACTGCAGCAGGCTGACCCGCCCTTCGGCGGGCTCACCACCTCGCCGCCTGGCCGTATGGGGCACCTGTACATGTCGCCCGGCCCTATTTTTGATCCGGAAGGCGCCCGGCCCGATCCCTGGCGGTCGGCGCGCGCCTTGTGGGCCGCTGGCATGCGTCCGGGTCATGTGCTGCAGAACTGTTTCGGCTATCACCTCACGCCTGGCGCCTGGATGGTCGACCTGGCTGCGCGGCACATCGGCTGTGCGGTGATTCCGGCCGGTACCGGCCAGACCGAGCAGCAGATCGAGGTGATCCGGGCGCTCAAGCCCGACGCCTATGTCGGCACCCCGTCGTTCCTGCGCATCATCATCGAAAAAGCGCTCGAGACCGGCGCTGACATCAGCAACCTGAAGCGCGCGCTGGTGGCGGCCGAGGCGCTGCCGCCGTCCTTGCGCACCTGGTTCAAGGAACAGGGCCTGCAGACGGTGCTGCAGTGGTACGGCACCGCCGATGTGGGGCTGATCGCGTATGAGTCCGAGGCGCTCGAAGGCATGATCCTCGATGAGGATCTCATTCTGGAGATCGTGCGCCCTGGCACGACGGAGCCGCTGACCGATGGCGAGGTCGGCGAAGTGGTGGTGACCAGTTTTAACCCTGATTACCCGATGATCCGTTTCGGCACCGGCGATCTTTCCGCGGTGCTTCAGGGCACCTCGCCCTGCGGGCGCACCAATGTGCGAATCCGCGGCTGGCTGGGCCGCGCCGACCAGACGACCAAGGTGCGCGGCATGTTCGTGCAGCCCGGCCAGATCGCCGAG
>JAYVOV010000021.1:0-2881 GCA_043757735.1 Burkholderiaceae bacterium | reverse complement strand
GGTTCTGCGCCGTGTTTCCAGCCATGACCCGGCGGATCGAATTCGCGAGTGGCGACATCCACTTCCTGGCCAACCTGTGCCACAACTGCGGCGCCTGTCTGCATGCCTGCCAGTACGCGGCACCGCATGAATTCGCGGTGAACGTGCCGCTGGCGATGGCGCAGGTGCGTGCGCAGACCTATGAGCAATACGCCTGGCCGGCGGTGTTTGGATCCTTGTACCGGCGCAATGGCCTGACAGTGGCGCTCGCGCTGGCTGGGGGGTTCGCTTTGTTCCTGGTGCTGGCGGTGCTGCAGGGCGGCTCCTTGTGGCGCGCGCCCAATGGCGGGAACTTCTATGCGGTGTTCGCGCATGGCTGGCTGGTCACGCTGTTCGGTGCGGTATTCGGCTGGGCGGTGCTGGCCCTGACGATCGGCGTGTCGCGGTTCTGGCGCGATTCGTGGACGCAGTTGTCGGCCGCTTCACCGCGGCCGCCGGCGGATCAGTCGATGCCGCTGCTCGCGCCGGCGGCCGAGGCCGCGCACAATGCGCTGGCGCTTACCTATCTCGACGGCGGCCACGGCGATGGCTGCTCCGAAGAAGACGACCGGCCCTCGCTCTGGCGGCGGCGCTGGCATCACGTGACCTTCTGGGGCTTCATGCTCTGCTTCGCATCCACGAGCGTGGCGACGCTGTATCACTATGCGCTTGGCTGGATCGCACCCTATCCGCTGACCAGCCTGCCGGTGCTCCTGGGCACCGTCGGCGGTCTGGGCCTGCTGGTCGGTCCGAGCGGTCTGGCGTGGTTGTCTGTTCGGCGTCATGCCAGCCATGGCGACCGGGCGCAGCGGCCGATGGACCGCGCTTTTCTGGCGCTGCTGTTCTTCACCGCACTCACCGGGCTGGCGCTGATGCTCTGGCGCGAGAGCGCCGCCATGACCGTGCTGCTGGTGGTCCATCTGGGGGTGGTGATGGCCTTGTTCGCGACCCTGCCGTACGGCAAGTTCGCGCATGCGCCGTTTCGCGTGGCCGCGCTGCTCAAGCATGCCTGGGAGCGCCGCCTTCCGGATCGCCTGCGCCTGGGCGGCGATTGACAGTTCGAATCGCCATTCCGCCGTTTGCAATGGACTGAACGACATGCTGCGCAATCTGTTCGAGTTCGATACCGTCGAACTCACCTTGTTGGAGCGCGAGGTCGCCAAGCGGGTCGCGCGAGTGGGCGCGGCTTACGCGGCGATCGCGTGCGCGCTGTTCGCAGTGGCCTTCTGGGTCGTTGGGCCGCGCAGTTTCGTGCCGGTCAACATCGCTGCGGCCATGGCAATGGCATGCATCGCGATGCGCGCGACCATCGACGCCACCGTTTCGATCTTCCTGCTGATCAACCTCGTGCTGATCAACCTCGTGCTGCTCGCCTTCATCATCCTGCGCGCCCGCGATCGCCTGCTGAGGGATCTGCGCAACAGCAACCAGCAGCTGGCTCAGGCCCTCGAGCAGGCCCGGGCTGCGCAAAAGGAGAGCGAGGCGTCTCGCAACGAAGCGATGGCTGCCCGTAACGAGGCCATGAGTGCCCGCAACGAAGCCGAAGCCGCGCGCAACGAAGTCGTTGCCGCGGCGCGCTCGAAAGAGCAGTTTTTCGCCAATCTCACCCATGAGATCCGCACGCCGCTCAACGGCATTCTCGGCGCTGCGGCCCTGTTGGACAGAGGGCGCCCGCGGACCGACCAGCTGGCCCTGGTCTCGGCGCTCAATGCCAGTGCCCGCGATCTGGGCGAGGTCGTCGAAGGCATGCTCGATCACGCGAAGTTGAGCGTCGGTCACTTCGCCGGCGAACAGGCGCCCCTGCGGGCTGCGGAAATCGTCGCGTCGGTGCGCGATCTGCTGCAAGTGCGGGCGGTCGAAAAAAATCTCGAATTCAGCGTCAGCCATCGCTGATGGCGCGCCTGAATGGATCGTTTCCGATCGAACCTGGCTGCGCCGGATCCTGATCAACCTGATGGCCAATGCGATCAAGTTCACCGAGCATGGATCGGTGCGCCTGCTGCTGCGCATTGAATCCGATGTGCACGCAGATGCCGGCGCCGACCCGGGCGCCGCCTGGCAGCCGGGACACCAGGCATGGCTGACCGCGGAGGTGTTCGACACCGGCATTGGCGTTGCGCGCGACAAGCTCGAATCCATTTTCGAGCCCTTCGTGCAAGCTGATTCCTCGATCACCCGCCGCTATGGTGGAACTGGGCTGGGGCTCACCATTTCGAGAACGTTGGCTGAGTTGCTTGGCGGCTCGCTGACGTTGCGCAGCACCGAGGGCGACGGGGCGCAGTTCTGCCTTCGTGTTCCTGTGATGGTCTCGGGCGCGCCGGATGTCCCCGAGGTGCCTGCACTGCAATCGCCAGGGGATCGGAACTCGGATCCCAATCCGACCGCGGAGTCGGTCGTCCCGCTCAAGCGGGTCCTGCTGGTCGAGGACAATGCGATCAACCGGATGCTGGCGGCCGAAATGCTGCTGCTGCTGGATTGTGAAGTGACCACCGCTTTCAATGGTCTTCAGGCCATTGACGAAGCCGCGGCGAAATCCTTCGACCTCATCGTAATGGACCTCCAGATGCCCGATCTCGAGCAGGTACTGAGGTCGCTCGGCAATCGTGTCTTCACGCTGTAGCTGACCTGCGGTAGGCTCGCACGGCGCTTTTTCTGGATCAAGTCGATTCGATGCCGTTTATTCCTCCCCGGCGGTTTTTGCCGCCAGTCACCGTGTGTGCGCTTGCGCTCGCGATTGCAATCGTCGCGCCGCCTTCGTCGGGCGAGACGCCGGACACGGAAGACTTCCAGGCCCGATTCCAGGCAACTTATGTCCGCCAGAACAAGGACAGTTTTCGTGCCGCCTACAGCGGCGCGCGCAGCC
>JAYVOV010000020.1:0-2881 GCA_043757735.1 Burkholderiaceae bacterium | reverse complement strand
TCACCACGCCAACGATCAGCCCGGCGCCGGCGCAGGTGGTGGCGACGTTGAGCATGCCAACTGATCCACCTTCCATTGCGCGGATGAGGCCTGAGCTCATGAAAGCCTTGAAGAGTCCGCGCGGATCGCTGAACAGGTTGCGCGGCAGCAAGGCGCAATCGCGATGCAGAAAGCTCGTCAGGAAGGACAGCAGCGTCGCCCAGAATACCGACAGCACCGGCGAGAATCCGAGCAGCATGAAGACGACGATCGACACCAGCGACACGAAGTGGAACCAGTATTCGCGGGTCAGTTCCCAGACGCCCGCCACCTTGTCGAACACCGCCTCGTGCATGCCATATTTGCGCGCATCGATCTCGACCATCACAAACAGCGCCAGGTAGAAAAGGATGGTCGGTATCACCGCCATCAGCAGCACGTCGAGGTACGAGATCTTCAGGTACTCGGCGATCAGAAAGGCCGCCGCGCCCAGCACCGGTGGCGAGATGATCGCACCGAGTCCACCGGCGGCGAGCAGTCCGCCAGCGGCGTTTTTTTCATAGCCAACCTTGGCCAGCATCGGATAGGCGACGGCGCCCAGGGTGACGGTGGTGGCCACGCCCGACCCGGATGGCCCGCCCAGCAGGAACGAGGCCAGCACCACCGTGCGGCCCGCGCCGGTGGGCTTGCCACCCATCGCCGAGAACGAAAAATCGATGAAGAACTTGCCGGCATGCGAATACTGCAGGAACGCACCGAAGATGGTGAACAAGATGATCAGTGACGAAGACACATCGATGGCCGAGCCGAAGATGCCTTCGAGGGTCATGTACATGTGGCCGACCAGGCGCCCGAGCTCATAGCCCTTGTGCGTCCAGGGGGCGGGCAGCCAGGGTCCGGCGAACGCATAGGCGATGAACAGGCTGGTGATGACCGGCATCACCAGCCCGTTGGAGCGGCGCATGGCCTCCATGATCAGCAGGATCAGCGCGACACCGAACAAGATGTCGGTGGGGTTGGGCATGGTGTTGCGGTCGGTGAATTCATCGCCGCCCAGCAGCATGTAGGCCACCACCGCCACCGCCAGCAGCGCCAGCAGCCAGTCCCACCACATCACCCGATGCCGAAAACGTCTGGTGATCGGGAAGACCAGGAACGACACGAACAGCACCATGGCCACGTGCACCGGCCGCAGCGTCTGGGTGGGCACGATGCTGTAGGCGGCGTAGAGGTGGAACACCGACATCAGGACGGCGCACAAGGTGACGAAAAGCCCGAGCACGCCGGGAAGCTGGTTGGCTGCGCCTTCCTCCGCCTCGATGTAGGACTCGGCCTTTTTGAGGGCGGCATCGCTGATCGGTGCGTCGCTCATGCCGGCGGATCAGTTGAGCTTGATGCCGCGTTCGGCGAAGTACTTGACTGCGCCCGGGTGGTATGGAACAGGCGTGGCCGATGCCTTCTGGGTCTCGAGCTTGAAGTTGGCGGCTTCCTTGTGTACCGCGATCAGGTCGTCACGCTTGTCGAAGATGGTCTTGACGATCGCGTAGGCCTCTTTGTCGCTCATGCTTTCGTGGGCGACCAGGATGTTCCACACGGTGGCCTGCTTGTTGTCGGTGTCCATGCCCTTGTAGACCGACTTGGGGATCAGGTCCTCGATGTACAGCAGCCCGTACTTCTGGTTCATCTTGGCCACGGTTTCGGCGTGGTCGATCATGTGGATCTTGGTGCCGGGCGTGTTTGCCAGATCGGTCACTGCGGCGGTCGGCAGGCCGCCCACCCAGAAGAAGGCATCGATCTTGCGGTCTTTCAGCGCGTTGACCGATTCGGCCACACCGAGGCGCTCGCGCTTCAGGTCCTTGTCTTTGTCCAGGCCGGCGGCTTCGATCACGCGAAAGGCCATGACCTCGGTGGCGCTGCCCGGCGAACCGGTGGAAACCCGCTTGCCCTTGAGGTCCGCCATCGATTTGATACCGGTGCTCTCGATGGTGGCCACATGCATGCGATTGGGATACAGCACCATCAGTGTTTTCAGGGGCACTTTGTTGCCCTTGAATTTGTCCACGCCCTGCAGCGCATCTTGCGCCGCATCGGCCATCGTGAAGGCGATGTAGGGTTTGCCGGAACCAACCAGTTTGAGGTTGTCGACCGAGCCGCCGGTGACTTCGGCGGTCGCCTGCATGCCTGGAACGTATTTGGACAGCGCAGCCGCAAGGCCTCCGCCCAGCGGGTAGTAGACCCCGCCAGTGCCGCCGGTGGCGATCGAGAGGTTTTGCGCGAAGGCGCCCGTGCAAAGCGCAGCGGTGGCGGCAAATGCGCCACGAATCAGAATAGAGCGAATCATTATGTCTCCTTGCGATGTAGGCCCGGCCTTGTCCGCAGCCGGTGGGTCTTTCCCGGGAAACGTCGGCAGGCGACGAACGATCGTCGATGCGTTGATCGCCTGTGGCGCGGCCCGGGAACTCGCTAGCCCAGCTCTTTCATCCGCAGCACTTGCGCCGGGCCGTCCATGAAGGCGCCCATTTCGCGTCCCAGGGTGCGGAAATGGTCGGTGCCGCGATGTGCCTTGAGCGCGTCGTCGTCCGCGTAGCGCTCCATGAAGACGTAGGTTAGCGGGTCGTCGCCCTTGCTCAGCGTGTAGAGTTTGCAGCCAGGCTCGTTGGCGTTGACCGCGGCCGCAAGCTTCAGCGCGACGGCTTCGAAATCGGCGGCATGGCCATCCTTGACCTTGATGGTGGCAACGATGCTGTGGGTCATGAGGGTGTCTCCTGAGTGGGGTTGACGGAAAGGATCAGGCTCGCGCGGTGGGGCGCGCCGAGACTTCGGCGAACCAGCGGGCGAGGTTGGTGAGTTCGGGCGGTATCAGCGTGCCGGTGTTCTTGCCCAGCAGCAGTGCGCATTGCGC